>NZ_JBAPPI010000074.1:0-12814 GCF_049280035.1 Mycobacterium sp.
CCATCGAGACCATCGAGGCCGACGGGCTGCTGGAACGGGCCCGCCAGATCGAACGGCTGATGAAGGACCGACTGCTCGCACTGCACGCCGCCGACGATCGGATCGGCGATGTGCGCGGTCGCGGCGCGATGATCGCCATCGAGTTCGTGAAACCCGACACCGCCGATCCCGACGCCGCGCTGACCAACGCGTTGGCCGCCGCGGCCATCGCCGCGGGCGTCATCGTGTTGACGGCGGGCACGTTCGGCAACGTCGTGCGCTTCCTGCCGCCGCTGACGATCAGCGACGAACTACTCACCGAGGGCCTCGACATCGTGGCCGGGGCGCTCGCCGGCCTATAGCTAGGAGCCGGCTCTCGTTGTGCCCGCCTCATAGCGACAACTGGCCTGGTCACGTAATGCCATGACGCGCTTGTGGATCCGGTGCTCCGTGCCGCGCGGCACATAGCCGGGGCCATACCGACCTCGTCGCAGCCGGCGCACCCTGCCGTAACCCATTTCCCACCGCAAGGCATCCGAAATCGACTTCGACGCCCGCCCGGCCACGGCAAAGCCGTGCCATGCAAGCGCGTCGACGAGCTCTGCGATGCTCGCCGGCCCGTGCAGACACAAATGCATCGTCAGTACGTAGCGAAGCTCGATTCCCCGTAGCTGAAGGGGCTCTTTCATCAGCAGACCGTCGCATGCGGGCCTGACACAGAGCCCGTTGTCGCTGTGAGGCGGGCACATCGCTAGTGGCGAATTTCACGTCGCTTTCGTCGCCCATTAGGAATATCGTTACCTTAGCTAACGTACTACCTTTTAGGCGCAGCGCGGCGTCGCCAAGATTTCCCAATTCACAAGTTCCGAGGTTCTGTTATGCCCATTGATGCCCAAGAACGCCCAGAACGTCGCGCCGAGGAGTTGGCCGCCAACGATCCGCAGTTCGCCGCCGCGCAGCCCGACCGGGCCGTCAGCGCCACCATCGACAAGGCCGGGACACGACTCCCGCAGGTGGTCAAGGCTGCGCTGGAGGGCTACTCGGACCGGCCCGCGCTGGGTCAGCGCGCCGTCGAGCTGGTCAAAGACCCGCAGACCGGACGCACGTCAGCCAAGCTGCTCCCCTGGTTCGAGACCGTCAGCTATGGCGAGCTGGCCGACCGGGTCGACGCAGTGTCCCGTGCGCTGGCTGACGGTGTTGTTGCGGCCGGTGACCGGGTCTGCGTGCTGGGCTTCACCAGCGTTGACTACGCCAGCATCGACATCGCGCTGGGCCGGATCGGGGCCGTGTCGGTTCCGCTGCAGACCAGCGCGGCGATCGCGCAGTTGCTGCCGATCGTCACCGAGACCCAACCCACGGTGGTCGCCGCGAGCGTCGACTACCTGTCCGACGCGGTCGACCTGATCACCTACGCCGCCGAAGCCGGCCACACCCCCGGCCGGTTGGTGATCTTCGACTACCGCACCGAGGTCAACGACCACCGCGAGGCGCTGCAGACCGCCCACGAGCGGCTGGCCGACATCGCGTTGACCATCGAGACGCTGAACGAGGTCCGCGAGCGCGGGGCTGCGCTGCCGCCAGTGCCGGCAGTTGAGGCCGACGAGTCCGAAGACCCGTTGGCGCTGCTGATCTACACCTCGGGCAGCACCGGCGCACCCAAGGGCGCGATGTACCCGCAGAGCAACGTCGCCAAGATGTGGAACCGCTCGACCAAGAACTGGTTCGGGCCCAGCGCCGCGTCGATCACCGTCAACTTCATGCCGATGAGCCACATCATGGGTCGCGGCATCCTCTACGGCACGCTCGGCAACGGCGGCACCGCGTATTTCGCCGCCAAGAGCGATCTGTCGACGTTGCTGGAAGACCTCCGTCTGGTGCGGCCCACCGAGTTGAACTTCGTCCCGCGCATCTGGGAGATGTTGTACGGCGAGTACCAAAGTGAAGTCGGCCGACGGATTTCCGAAGGCGCCGACCGCAAGACCGCCGAATCCCAGGTGCTCGTCGAGCAGCGCCAGGAGCTGCTAGGCGGGCGCTACCTCTTCGCGATGACGGGCTCGGCTCCGATCTCTCCTGAGTTGAAGACCTGGGTCGAGTCGTTGCTCGAGATCCATCTGCTGGACGGCTACGGCTCAACCGAGGCCGGAATGGTCTTGTTCGACGGCGAAATTCAGCGTCCGCCGGTTGTCGACTACAAACTTGTCGACGTTCCGGATCTGGGCTACTTCAGCACCGACCGGCCGCATCCGCGAGGGGAGCTGCTGCTCAAGACCCAGAACATGTTCCCCGGCTACTACAAGCGGGCCGAAACCACCGCCAACGTCTTCGACGTCGACGGCTACTACCGCACCGGCGACGTCGTCGCCGAGGTCGCCCCCGACCGGCTGGTCTATGTCGATCGCCGCAACAACGTCTTGAAGCTCGCCCAGGGCGAGTTCGTCACCCTGGCGAAACTGGAGGCGGTGTTCGGCAACAGCCCGCTGGTCCGCCAGATCTATGTCTACGGCAACAGCGCCCAGCCTTACCTGCTGGCCGTCGTGGTGCCGACGGACGAGAACGCGGCAAAGTCAGCGATCGCCGAGTCGCTGCAGAACGTCGCCCGGCAGGCCGGCCTGCAGTCCTATGAGGTACCGCGCGACTTCATCATCGAGACAACGCCGTTCACCCTGGAGAACGGTCTGCTGACCGGCATCCGCAAGCTGGCCTGGCCAAAGCTGAAGCAGCACTACGGCGCACGCCTCGAACAGCTCTACGCCGACTTGGCCGAAGGCCAGGCCAACGAGTTGAGCGAACTACGCCGCAGCGGCGCGCAGGCGCCGGTGCTGCAGACCGTCAGCCGGGCCGCGGCCGCCATGCTCGGTACGGCGAAGTCAGACCTGACACCCGATGCCCACTTCACCGACCTGGGCGGAGACTCGTTGTCCGCGTTGACATTCGGCAACTTGCTACACGAGATCTTCGACGTCGATGTGCCGGTGGGCGTGATCGTCAGCCCGGCCAACGACCTGCAGGCCATCGCCGACTACATCGAGGGCGAGCGACAGGGCACCAAACGGCCCTCGTTTGCGAGCGTGCACGGCCGCGACGCGGTAGAGGTGCACGCCGCCGATCTCACCCTGGACAAGTTCGTCGACGCGGCGACGCTGGCTGCCGCGGCTAACCTGCCGCAGGCCAGCCGCGAGGTGCGGACCGTGTTGTTGACCGGCGCGACCGGCTTCCTGGGCCGCTACCTGGCGCTGGAGTGGCTCGAGCAGATGGACTTCGTCGACGGCAAGGTGATCGCCCTGGTGCGGGCCAAGACAGATGAAGATGCGAGGACGCGGCTGGACAAGACCTTCGGCGTTGGCTCTCCTGAAGGCGACCCGACCCTGCTTGAGCATTACCAGCAGCTGGCCGCCGACCACCTCGAGGTCATTGCCGGCGACAAGGGCGAGGCCAACCTCGGCCTGGACCAGCAGACCTGGCAGCGGCTGGCCGACACCGTCGACCTGATCGTCGACCCGGCAGCTTTGGTCAACCACGTGCTGCCGTACAGCGAGCTGTTCGGCCCGAACGCACTGGGCACCGCCGAGCTGATCAAGATCGCGCTGACCACAAAGATCAAGCCGTACACCTACGTGTCGACGATCGGCGTCGGCGATCAAATCGAGCCGGGCACGTTCGTCGAGGACGCCGACATCCGGGTCATCAGCTCGACCCGCAAGATCAACGACAGCTATGCCAACGGTTACGGCAACAGCAAGTGGGCCGGCGAGGTGCTGCTGCGCGAGGCCAACGAGCTGTACGGGCTGCCGGTCGCAGTGTTCCGCTGCGACATGATCCTGGCCGACACCACGTATGCGGGCCAGCTGAACCTGCCGGACATGTTCACCCGGCTGATGCTCAGCCTGGTCGCCACCGGTATCGCGCCCGGATCGTTCTACGAGCTGGACAGCGACGGCCACCGGCAGCGGGCGCACTACGACGGCCTGCCAGTCGAGTTCATCGCCGAGGCGGTCTCGGTCTTGGGCACGGAGGTGCTGGAGACCGGGGCTGGGTTCCAGACCTACCACGTGATGAACCCGTACGACGACGGCATCGGCCTCGACGAGTACGTCGACTGGCTGATCGACGCCGGGTACTCGATCCAGCGGATCGGCGATTACGCCACCTGGTTGGAGCGGTTCGACACCACGCTGCGGGCCCTGCCGGAGCGGCAGCGCCAGTACTCGCTACTGCCGCTGTTGCACAACTACCAGCGGCCTTCGGTACCGATCAATGGGTCGATGGCACCGACCGACCGGTTCCGTGCGGCGGTGCAAGAGGCGAAAATTGGGCCGGACAAAGACATTCCGCATGTCTCGGCGCCGATCATCGTCAAGTACATCACCGACCTACAGTTGCTCGGGCTGCTCTAGTCCGCTCGTGTTGAAACCGATCGCCGCCTCTCCGGCGGCGATCGGCCTCATGGTGTCAAGCTCAGTGGCTGGTTGCGCCGGCGCGTCGCCGGCGGAACAGGCCGCTCTTTTCCTGCCGGTGCGACTGCGGCGCCGGGTAGGTCGGGGCGTCTGGAGATACCGCCGGTACCGCGAAAGCACCGGATGTTTCGGCTGCCGGCTCGTGCTCCAGCGCGTATTCCACATCGCGCGCCGTCCGGACCGACACTCGCGCCAAGACCGCTCCGCCGAAGAAGACGATCAGCGCGCCCAGGCCGGAGAAGTAAGCGATCTCGAGCACAGCACGCTTGGCGTCCGTCGCAGCGATCGGCTGACCAACATCGCCGAGCCGCAATGTCGATGCCAGTGTGCGACCGACGACGAACCAGGCGCCGGCGATAACGGCCAACCAGCCGCCGAACATCGCGGTGGCGCGGTTTCCCGAAAGCAGCAGCAACACGCCGCCCACTGCGGTGGTGGCGCCGGGGAACACCTCGAGCCAGGCGCGGGCAGTGCTCCACGCCCAGGTCTGGTCGGGGGTGTACGCGAAATGGAAGTAGGGCCCGACGAAGGGGATCAACGCCCCCCATACGCCAAGGATGATCAGAAGCAATCCGCTTACCGCGCCACGGCTGCGCGGCATGTGCAGGCTGCCGAAACCTGACCGCGAGTCAGTCATTACGAGTCTCCTCAAACAATTGGACACCAGGTGTCGAGCGCGTGCTGAGTACCCATATGCGCCGGCGATATAACCCGGAGCCACCAGCGCGTGCGCCAGGTTAGCCGAGGAGGCAGCGGTGCGCCACGGCACTGCGGAGCCGCGGGGCCGGCCAGCAACCACTGCGCCAAGCTGAGCGAATTCCGCGTCATACCAAGACACGCCGGGCTGCCCAGGCGAGTAATCCAGGGTTTACGAAGCCGCGAATCCTGGGCTAGCAACGACCCTTTTGATTTGGATCGGGTTGGGTCTGGCCGGTCTGGGACTCGGCTGGGCCGGTACCCCGATGCCCCCGTGATGTCAGCCGCTCGTCAGGCCGATCGCCAGCAGGACGACCGCGATCAGCGGGAAGATGCCCTGGGTCAGCGCGGCTCGCGCCTTGTCCGGTGACGACGCCAGCAGCACGACCGCCGCGGACGCCATGGATCCGACACCGGCGAATACGAGTGCAGCTCCGATGCCGTTGTGCCCCAATGCAATTCCGGCAATTCCGACCGCGGTGACAATCGCCAGGAAGAGGTTGTAGAAGCCTTGGTTGAACGCGAGCAGCTTGGTGGTCTCGGCTTCCTCGGCCGTTGTGCCGAACGTGGCGCGGGTGCGCCGACTGGTCCAGGTCAGCGATTCCATCGTGAAGATGTAGACGTGCAGCAACGCGGCCAGTGCGGCGAATACCAATGCAGCGGTGATCATTTCGTCCTCCTGGTTAATTCGTGGTCGGTGTCGGCCAATAGCCGATGACTCCACCGCTGAACTCGAGGTCGGTTTCTGTGAAGTCGTTACCGATAGCGAGGAGCGGTTCGTGGCTGAGCTGGGCAGCGGCATACGTCATGCAGTCGCCAAAGTTGAGCGCTGCGCGGTGGCGACCCTTGCCGTACTGCAGAAAGGCGCGCAGGGCGGCGGCTGCGTGCTCGTCGGTGAAATGTGCGACGGCCAGATTGATTTCGGTGCGGAGACGTTCAAAGACCGTGCGTCCGACTGGACCGTGGCGGGCTGTCAGCACGATCACGCATTCAGCGACGGTCGGCGCTGACATGACCGGTTGGCGTGCGCCGGCAAGCGCTGCGGCGACCTGTGCAGCATGGGGCCGCTCGTCTTGGATCAGCGCCACAATCGCGCTGGTGTCGATGATCATTGCGCGCTCAGACTCCCGTTTCGGGGTCGTAGCCAAGGATTTCTTCGCGTTCGTGCTTGGTGATCGGGGTTCGGTCGCTCAGCAGAGGCCAGACTTCAGTGCGCATCACGTCGAGTAGCTGGTCCTCGCGGTTGCCGGAGTGCGACTGCAGTAGCGCCAGTTGCGCGTTGAGAGCGCGACGGATGGCGTCCGTCTTGTTGGTCCGCAACCGAGACGCGAGTTCGGTAGCGAGACGGTCTACTTCCGGGTCCTTGATGTTCAACGCCATATGGTAGATAGTACCCGATTGAGATACCGTCTACCTTGCGTCGACCTTTCCGGGACGTCTGTGCAGCCGTCATCGGGGGCCGAATGATCAATCGGCGAGCCGTACCGGCAGTTGTTCGACGATAACCCCGATGGCCTCATAGGTGGATCGTGCACGCGCATCCCTGGTCGCAAGAGGGACGCTGTGCTCACGAGCCGCCAATGCGACCAGTGCGTCGTAGGTCGCGCCACCTGTCACACCCTTACCGGCGCACTCCCGGTGGGACAGCCGGGCGGCGCGAGCCGAAAGCATGAGCGGTTGGGCGAAGTTCTCGTCGATGAGCTTGACCGCATCTGGTGCCGCCACGCGGGCATCGCCAGGTAGCCGCGTCAACACCGCATACGTCTCCGCCAAGCTGTGGCCACTCAGGCGCAATGTCCGATCTCGAGCCCACGCGGCAACCTGCGCATGATGTTCATGGCCGGCAACCAACAGCGGTACGGCGACGCTAGTATCGACCGCCACCACATCCACAGCGGTCAACGTCGCCCCGCGTCGATGAGTCCGAACATCACCTCATCGGTGACGACGGTGTCGCTACGAGCGACCAGCCGCCCGGTCTCATCGCGTTCAAGTCTCGCGGTGCGGCCACCGGGCGTCACCTGCACCCCATTGCCGTACTGCGAAATGTCGACCACGGTTCCCGGTGTCAGACCCAACGCGTCGCGCAGCGCCTTGGGCACCACAATTCGGCCCACGGAATCAATGACAGCCTCCATTGGGATTATCCTACCAATGAAATCCCAGTCGGCAGTGACGCCCGTCGGCTACTCGAACAGCCCAGGCTGGCCAAGCCCGCTGGCCCGCGCGGGCGGCGTCATCCCTAGGTGCGTCCAGGCCTGCGACGTTGCGACTCGGCCGCGCGGCGTGCGCGCAATCATGCCGGCCCGCACCAGAAATGGCTCGCATACCTCTTCCACAGTGGTGGGCTCCTCCCCGACCGCCACCGCGAGCGTCGAGACTCCCACCGGGCCGCCGCCGAAGCTGCGAGTCAACGCGGACAGCACGGCCCGGTCCAGCCGATCCAGACCGAGCTCGTCGACGTCGTAGACCTCCAACGCCGCCTTTGCCACATCGCGGGTGATGACGCCGTCGGCGCGCACCTCGGCGAAGTCGCGGACCCGCCGCAGCAAACGGTTGGCGATGCGCGGCGTGCCCCGCGAGCGGCGGGCGATCTCGGCGCCGGCATCGGCGCCCACTTCGATGCCCAGGATCCCGGCGGAGCGGGCCAGCACCCGCTCCAGCTCGGCCGGCTCGTAGAAATCCATGTGCGCGGTGAATCCGAACCGGTCGCGCAGCGGGCCGGTCAGCGCGCCGGAGCGGGTGGTCGCGCCGACCAACGTGAACGGCGCGACCTCCAGCGGAATCGACGTTGCGCCAGGGCCTTTGCCGACGATCACATCGACGCGGAAGTCCTCCATCGCCAGGTAAAGCATCTCCTCGGCGGGCCGGGCGATGCGGTGGATCTCGTCGATGAACAGCACGTCATGCTCGACGAGGTTGGACAGCATCGCCGCCAGGTCGCCGGCGCGTTCCAGCGCCGGGCCGGAGGTCACCCGCAGCGAGGACCCGAGTTCGGCGGCGATGATCATCGCGAGCGACGTCTTGCCCAGCCCCGGCGGGCCGGACAACAGGATGTGATCCGGTGTGCTGCCGCGGTTTTTGGCGCCCTCGATGACCAGCTGCAGCTGTTCGCGCACCCGCGGTTGGCCGATGAACTCCCGCAGCGAGCGCGGCCGCAGGCTCGCGTCGATGTCGCCTTCGCCGACGGTCAGCGCGGCGGAAACTTCCCGGTCCTCGACGACCCCGTCCTCAAAGTCGTCGAATCGGCTCACTTGGTCTTCCCCAGCAGCGACAGCGCCGATCGCAATGCGGTCGAGGTGGTGGCTCCGCCGTTTTGCTCTTTGAAGCCGGCCAATACCTTGTCGGTGGCCTCCTCAGCCTGCTTGGCCGCAAAGCCAAGTCCCACAAGGGCTTCCACCACCGGACCTCGGACGCTGTGGCCGTTGACCGACGTCGCCGCGACGCTGGTGCCCACCGGTCCGATTTTGTCGCGCAGTTCGAGCACCAGGCGCTCGGCACCGCGTTTGCCGATGCCCGGCACCCGGGTCAGCGCCGCGACATCGCCGTCGGCCAGAGCATGGCGTAGCGCCTGCGCGTCGTACACCGCGAGGGTGGCCAGCGCGATTTTGGGCCCGATGCCGGAGACGCCCAGCAAAGTCAGGAACAGGTCGCGGGCGTCGCCGTCGTGGAAGCCGTAGAGCGTCATCGAGTCTTCGCGGACGATCATCGCGGTGATCAGCCGGGCCTCGCCGCCGCGATGCAGCGTCGCGAGGGTGGACGGGGTGGCCATCACCTTGTAGCCCACGCCGGCCGCCTCGATCACGACGTGGTCCAAAGCGACGTCGAGGACTTCCCCGCGTACCGATGCGATCATCTCGCGGCCCTCACTTTCGCGGTGAATTTCTTGCGCTGCTCGGCGACCTTGGCTTCGGCGTCGGCCATCCGCGCGATCATCGGGGCACGCCAGCAGTGACAAATCGCCAACGCCAACGCATCGGCGGCGTCGGCTGGCGTCGGTTTGGCTTGCAGCCCAAGGATTTTGGTGACCATGGCCGTCACCTGTGCTTTGCCGGCCGCGCCGTTGCCGGTGACCGCGGCTTTGACCTCGCTTGGTGTGTGGAAGTGCACGTCGATGTCGCGTTTGGCCGCGGCCAGCGCGATCACGCCGCCGGCCTGGGCGGTGCCCATCACCGTCGACACATTCTGCTGGGAGAACACCCGCTCGATGGCAACGACATCTGGATGATGGATGTCCAGCCAGTGCTCGACCTGTTCGCTGATCGTGAGCAGTCGCCGTGCCAGCGGCTGGTCGGCTGGGGTGCGTACCACGTCGACGTCGAGCGCGATGATGTGGCGGCCACTGCGGTTTTCCACGACCGATAGCCCGCAGCGGGTCAGCCCGGGATCGACACCCATCACCCGCATCCGCGCCTCCTACGTTGCCGAACGCCTGTTCGATACCCTAGTGGGCGAGGCTGACATCCGCGGGTAGGACACGCGGGAGGCTAACACCCAGGCCCAGCGGCAAAGGCGGCGCCGGCGGGCTGGGGCCGGCGGTGCGTTGGGCCGCGGCCGCAACCCCAGCAGGCCGGTTCCTCCGACCGTAGTCAGAAAAGTGACATAGTAAGCTACTAATGTGTCTACATCCACGACCACAATCAGGGTTCCGATCCGCACTCGTGACCGCCTCGCGAACCAGGCCCGGGAACGAGGGATCTCCCTGGCTGCCCTGCTCGCAGAACTGGCCTCGCGTGCCGAGCACGAGGCGTTCTTCCGCGCCGAACGCGATGCCACCCGCGCCGACGTGGACGTCGCCGCTGTGCGTGACGAGGATCGCGACTGGGACGGCGCCGTCGGTGACGGCCTTGTCTGAACCTCGCCGTGGCGAACTGTGGCTGGTCGCTCTCGGCGCCGCGCGCGCCGGCGAACCCGGCAAACATCGCCCCGCCGTCGTGGTCTCCGTCGATGAAATACTCACCGGCCTCGATGACGAACTCCTGATAGTGGTACCGGTGTCGAGCTCGCGCACAGGATCCCCGCTGCGGCCGCCCATCTCGCCCACCGAAGGTGTGGACGCCGAGAGCGTGGCCGTTTGCCGCGGTGTCCGAGCCGTAGCACGCAGCCGCTTACTGCAACGACTGGGCGTCCTGGCATCCGACACGATGCGCGGAATCGAAGAGGCGCTCGCCCTCATTCTCGGCATCCATCACTGAGCGCACGATTAGCGTTATCACCGAGATCGGTCAACCGTGCCCAAGGGGATTCGTCCAGCGAAGACCGGGAAACCGCATGAAATCTGTATCTGCAGAGGCTATTTCGACTCCATGTTCGACGGCGAGCGCGGCCAGTTGCGCATCGGGGACGAGGTTGCCGGTGATCTCGACCTGTGCGCATAGTCTGGCGTAAACCCGTGCGGTGATCTCCGTTGCCGGTGGAATCCACACCACCGGGACTGCGAGCCAGTCTTCTACGTATCGCCACGCGTCGACGGCGGCCAGCGGGTTCTCGGTGACTCGCGGATGTGTGACGATCCGGAGGAAAGCGCCGATGGTCTGCCAGGGCAGCCCGACTCGGCTATCGCCGTCGAGTGTTTCTTCTAGCCAGGCGGCGGCCGCCGCGTTATGGGTGCTGTTCTCGTCCACTGCATACAGCAGCAGGTTCGCGTCAACGATCATCATCGAGCAGGTCAAGCACATCGGCGACGTTTGTGACGTCGACCTTGAGACCAATCTTCGAGGTGCGGTGCTGATATTTGACCGTCTTGGAGGTGGCCGATTTGGCCATGCCGCGCCGAGCCAGCAGATTCAGGGCCTCACTGAGGCCTAGCCCTTCGCGGCGAAGACGCTCGATTTCGCCGGCTACATCGCTGTCGATCACCACGGTTGTCCGCATAGCACCATGATACCGAGGAAGCATCATCACGATGCGTGAAAAACAACATTGCCATGCCATACGCGTGATGGCCTCGTGTGTCGCACATATTGGTTGCGTTTGGCCTGGTGGGCAGGCATGAAGTCGGCGGCGTCGGCGGGCGTCGGTTTAGCTTGCAGGCCAAGGATTTTGGTGACCATCGCGGTGACCTGTGCTTAGCCGGCCCCGCCTTGCCGGTAACCGCGGCTTTGACCTCGCTGGGCGTGTGCAAGTGCACGTCGATGTCGCGTTTGGCGGCAGCCAGTGCTCGGCGTGCTCGCTGATCGTGAGCAGTCGCCGTGCCAGCGGCTGGTCGGCTGGGGTGCGCACCACGTCGATGTCCAGCGCGATGATCTGGCGGCCGCGTCCACTCTCTATCTATTACTGAGAGCCCGCTGCGGGTCGATCCCGGGTCGACGCCCATCACCACTGGTGCCCGCAACGGGTTACCGCATCGGCCGAAAATGAGGGTTGACCAGCTAGGATGATGCTCCTCAGGCCCCCGGATCATGCTTGGGGTTGCCTGAGCCGAGACTGATAAACGTTAAGTCATAGCGAATATTTCCTTAGCTAATCAATTTCTTTACCAATAGTGCTGGCTTAGTAACCGCGATTCGCGACCCGATCCGCAACGGCGGCATTTCCGCTATGAACGCAGGTCAGAGCATCGGCAGCGCGTTATATGCACGACGTCAGCAGCGCGCCACAGCGGTGTTCAAGGGCGTGATCTTGCCGCCGGTGCTGGCTCCGACCGATTGCTGTGCAAGCGGGTTGGTGCCCGCATTTGAGAACCTGAGAAGTTAATAGTTGACACGTGTCGGCTGACATTACGGTGAATCTCGGGTCTGGCGCTAGCCGGACCGAGCCGACGACACACCGGTTGACCTGCGTAAATACCGCACTATTGGGCGTGTGAAAATTTCTTCAAGATCTTTTCGCCGTTTCTATATCCTCCGGGTTACATAAGCGGTACCTTAACGGCACCTGAGATCAAATCAGTTCATGCTTAAGGAAGGTTTGGGGACATGGCGGGTCAGCACTCTAAGAAGAATCGGCAGTCGGACAAGGCTAAGGCCCGGCGTCGTAGTCGGGCGATCGGCCTCGGCGGGAGCGCCGGGGCGTTCTTGGCGTTTGGGCTCTACCCGTTAGCGGGGGCGCCGACAGCCAAGGCCGACGTGTTCGACGACATCCTCGACACGGTGGTGGGCTCGGCGGTCAGTTCGGCGGTCACGTCGGTCAACCCGACCGATTTCTTGGACCCGGCTGTGTTGAGTGGGTTGCTGACGGATTTGTCCACCCCGGCCGGGTGGGACACGTTGATCGCGGATTTCTCCAACCCCAGCAGCTTTGACGCGGCGCTCTCGGGAGCAGCTCCGGCAGCGCTGTCTGACGCCGGCACTGCGGCGTCGGTGACCGATTCGTCGACGACCAGCTTCTGGCAGGGTCTTGAGCAGGACTGGATCAACAGCCCGTTTGGCCAGCAGGTCGACTCCTCACTGAACACATGGTTTGCGCAGGCCGATCCGGCCGCGCTGCATTCCGCCGCGGACCCGACTGGCGGGGCGTGTGGTCTGATCTGCAACGGCGCCAACGGTGTGGGCGGTGGCTCGCTGACGAGCGCCGATGGTCAAGGCGGCGGCATCTTGTACGGTAACGGCGGCAATGGCGCCACCGACGCGGCCGGCCAGGGCGGCGTCGGCGGCAACGAGGACTTCTTCGGCAACGGCGGTAACGGCGGCGACGGCGCGGCCGGCGGCGACGGCGGGGCCGGCGGTAACGGCGGGTTGTTCTTC
>NZ_JBAPPI010000075.1:0-4015 GCF_049280035.1 Mycobacterium sp.
CGACAGCGCCGAACCGACCTGCGCTTCGACCGATCCGCCGTCAGGGCGGCTGACCCGGGCGATCGCATAGTCGGCCCGCGGATCCCTATTGGCCACCCATCGCGGATCCAGGTAGATCACGTCCATCGTCCAGATATCGGTCGGCGCGGCTTGTTGTGCGAAACCGGGTACGAAGGTCGCCGGGCCGCCGGCAGCCATGCAATGCGCGGCGGTCAGCACCAGATTGCCCGTTGCCGAGTGCAACACCGACCCGGTGCAGGCATGCAAGTCGCTGCCGCCCAGGAAGACCGCGCCCACCCGCGGATCTGGATCTACCGGCGCTGCGACGACGCCGTTCGCCGGATTAACGGCGGCTTGTTTGGGTTTGCTGCTGACTGGTGCAGAGGGTGGCCGGTGCCCGCAGGCCACTAGCACCAAGGCCAGGCCGACGGTCGAAACCACAGCTGCTGCCAGAATGCGCATCGATGTCGATCATGCCCGATCGGGTGCGCGCAGATGATGGCGAGCAACGCTGCGGCGGCAAATTCGGCGCCTCGCGAAACGGGTACCCGCGTGGAATGCGGTCGGAAGCGCCCGCGTTCTCACAGCGGGTCCGGTATCCGCGGCCAGCGGATTTGAGAGACACTATCTGACACGGTGCGGCATACCGCGCCGTGCGAGGAGGCAAGACGCGATGGGCGACAACCAGCCCCCCGACAGAGGCCCTGCGAAAGAGCAGCGCTACCAGCCCGAGCAGAACGGCATGTACGAGCTCGAGTTCCCGGCGCCACAGTTGTCGTCGTCGGATGGCCGTGGCCCGGTTTTGGTGCACGCCCTGGAAGGCTTTTCCGACGCCGGCCACGCGATCCGGTTGGCCGCCGGCCATCTCAAGGACACGCTGGACACCGAATTGGTGGCCTCGTTCGCGATCGACGAGCTGCTCGACTATCGGTCACGGCGGCCACTGATGACGTTCAAGACCGATCACTTCACCGAATACGACGACCCAGAGCTCAGCCTCTACGCCATGCATGACAGTGTCGGGACGCCGTTTCTGCTGTTGGCCGGCATGGAGCCGGATTTGAAGTGGGAGCGGTTCATCACCGCGGTGCGGTTGTTGGCCGAGCGTCTGGGTGTGCGGCAGACCATCGGCGTGGGCACGATCCCGATGGCCGTCCCGCACACGCGGCCGGTGACGATGACGGCGCACTCCAACAACCGCGAGCTGATCACCGACTTCACCCCGTGGATCGCTGAGGTGCAGGTGCCCGGCAGTGCGTCGAACCTGTTGGAATACCGGATGGCGCAGCACGGCCACGAGGTGGTCGGCTTCACCGTGCATGTACCGCACTACTTGGCGCAGACGGACTACCCGGCCGCCGCGCAGGCACTGCTGGAGCAGGTTGGCAAGGCGGGAGCCCTGCGGTTCCCACTGAAGGCGCTGGAGGAGGCGGCGGTCGAGATTGCGGCCAAGGTCGACGAGCAGGTTGAGGCGAGCTCGGAAGTCGCTCAAGTGGTGGCTGCGCTGGAGCGACAGTACGATGCCTTCATTGCCGCTCAGGAGGAACGGTCGCTGCTGACGCGGGATGAAGATCTGCCGAGCGGCGACGAACTCGGCGCGGAGTTCGAGCGATTCCTCGCCCAGCAGGCAGAGAAGAAGTTTGACGACGACGATCCGACGTGAGCGCCCCCACCGGGCCCGACAGCGAAGTTGGCGACATGACCCAGCGGAAGCCCAATCTGCGCTCGGTTCGGGAGGTCACCCCTTCGCTGCAGTTCCGCACGGTCCACGGGTATCGGCGTGCGTTCCGGATCGCCGGCTCGGGCCCGGTGATCCTGCTGATTCACGGGATTGGTGACAACTCCACCACCTGGGAGACGGTTCAAGCCAAGCTCGCGCAACGGTTCACGGTGATCGCCGTCGACTTGCTGGGCCACGGGCAGTCGGACAAGCCACGCGCCGACTACTCGGTCGCGGCGTACGCCAACGGGATGCGCGACCTGCTTTCCGTGCTAGACATCGAACGGGTCACCGTCGTCGGCCACTCGCTTGGTGGCGGGGTGGCAATGCAGTTCGCCTACCAGTTCCCGCAATTGGTGGAGCGGCTGGTCCTGGTCGCGGCCGGCGGTGTCACCAAGGACGTCAACATTGTTTTGCGCATGGCTTCGTTGCCGATGGGCAGCGAGGCGCTGGCGTTGCTGCGGCTGCCATTGGTGCTGCCGGCTTTGCAGATCGCCGGGCGCGCGGCCGGCCTGATGTTGGGATCAACCGGATTGGGCCACGACCTGCCGGACGTGCTGCGGGTGCTGGCCGACCTGCCGGAGCCGATGGCCTCGGCGGCGTTCACCCGGACACTACGGGCGGTGGTGGATTGGCGTGGCCAGATGGTCACCATGCTGGACCGATGTTATTTGACGGAATCCGTTCCGGTGCAAATCGTTTGGGGCACAGACGATGTGGTGGTGCCCATCAGTCATGCCCGGATGGCGCACGCCGCGATGCCAGGGTCCCGATTGGAGGTTTTCGAGCGCTCTGGCCACTTCCCGTTCCACGACGATCCGGACCGTTTCATCGAGGTCGTCGAGCGCTTCATCGACAGCACCGAGCCCGCCGAATACGACCAGACCGCGCTGCGCGAATTACTGCGCAGCGGCGGCGGCGCGCAAACCGTCTCCGGACCGGTCGACACCCGCGTCGCCGTGTTGAATGCCATGGGTTCCGACGAACGTAGCGCCACCTGATCGGTCCCCCGAAGGGTGGCGAGAAGCACAGTCGTATGGTCGGCGTATGAGCTACGACGTCACAGTGTTGCGGGTGTTCACCGACTCAGCGGGAAATTTTGGAAATCCCCTGGGCGTCGTCGACGCCAGCACCGTCGAGGTTTCGTGGCACCAGCGCATCGCCGCTCAATTAGGTTACAGCGAAACAGTTTTCATCGACTTGCCGAGCGCTGGATCCACCACTGCGCATGCTCGCATCTATACCCCGCTGACCGAGCTGCCGTTCGCCGGGCACCCGACGGTCGGAGCGTCATGGTGGTTGCGCGCCAGGGGTACGCCGATTCGGACGCTGCAGGTGCCGACCGGCATCGTGCAGGTGAGCTACCACGACGACGTCACGACGATCAGCGCCCGCTCGGAATGGGCTCCGGAGTTCGCCATTCACGATCTCGAATCGCTCGATGAACTCGCAGCCGCCAACCCCGCCGACTTCTCCGACGATGTGGCGCACTACCTGTGGACATGGACCGACGAGTCGGCCGGATCACTGCGTTCCCGGCTGTTCGCGGCAAACCTGGGTGTGACGGAGGACGAAGCGACGGGATCCGCTGCCGTGCGAATGACCGACTACCTCAGCCGGGACTTGACTATCACCCAGGGCAAGGGATCGGTAATCCAGACCACGTGGAGCCCGGAGGGCTGGGTTCAGATTGCCGGGCGCGTCGTCGACGACGGTCTGACGCACTTCGTCTAAACCCGTTCCGTGTCGCGCTAGAGCACCCGCTGTGTCACGCGGATCAGCAACTGACCGTCCAGCCCAGCAGCGCGGTGAACGCCGATCTCGGCAACTTCCGGGGACGTCACTATCGCGGCAAACGCTGCGGCTGAAGGATATTCGACCAGCACGCAGATGTCCCACAAGTCCTCGACCTCGCCGATCACCAGCGACGCGATATCACCGCCGAACAGCACCCGCCCGCCGCCGTCTTCGATGACTTTCTGCATCGGTGCGGCGTAGAGGTCGTAGGCGTGGCGGCCGGTCAGGTCGCTGGGGCGCCCGTCAGGGTAGACCGCCTTCGCCCGGAACTTCAGCAGGTTGAGCATCACAACCGGACCGTCCGAGGTATTTGCCATCAAGGCTTCGACGCGGGAATGCGTTGGGTAGACTGCGTTTTCGACGTCCACGCTATTGTCTCCTCACTTCCGAGCGACGCTCAGCCTTTGCGGTGCAATACCGCCGCGAGGTGGTGTTGCAGCGGTTGTCCGACCGCACCCATCTGCAGCGAATACGACAGTTCGTCGCCGTCGACTCGGA
>NZ_JBAPPI010000076.1:0-2289 GCF_049280035.1 Mycobacterium sp.
GTATCTGAGCCGAGATCGAGCTCCGCGTCGGGATCGACGTCGACGCCCACGCTCTGATCGGTCATCACAGGTCTCGCACTTCTTGATCGGGCGGCGAATCCGCTTCCCGCAATTCTTCGTTGGTCGGCCGTTCTCCGGTCCACGAAACCTGGAGCACACCAAGCGGTTCTACTTGGTCAAATGCTACCGCCCGCGATCGATACAGCTCGAGCAGTGCCAGGAAGCGGCCGACGATCTCGATGGGCTGACACTCGGCGACCAGATCGGCGAACGATGCCCACTGCCCGATCCCACGCTTTTCCAGCAGCGACATCAGTTGTTTGGCCTGCTCGGGCACCGAGACCATCAGGTCGTGCAGGTGTTCGGTGGCCACCGTCGGCACTTGCCGTGGCGTGAACGCAGTCGCCGCGATCTCGGCGAACCGCTTGGCGTCGACGCCCAACATCACCTCGGGCAGCAGGTCTTCGTACCGGTCCTCCAGGGACACCGCCCGGGGATAGCTGCGCAGCGCGGCGGCCTCCAGCTCGGCGAACATCTGCGCGACGTGCTTGAACGCCCGGTACTGCAGCAACCGGGCGAAAAGTAGGTCGCGGACTTCCAGCAGCGCCAGATCCTCGGCGTCGTCGACCTGACCGGATGGCAGCAGCCGCGCAGCCTTGAGGTCGAGCAGGGTCGCTGCCACGACGAGGAAGGTGGTGGTCTCGTCGAGTCCCAGCTCGGAACCGATCGCACGGGTGTATGCGATGAAGTCATCGGTGACTTGGTGCAGCGCCACTTCGGTGACATCGAGCCGGTGAGCGAAAATCAGCTGCAGCAGAAGGTCAAACGGCCCCTCGAAATTGGTCAGCTTGACCTGGAAGCCGTGCTGGGGTGATGCCTCGCAGGTCGTCCCGCCGTTCACGCGCCGAACCGGTCGATCACCTCGCAGGCCAACGACCGGTAGGCGGCCGCGCCGCCCGATCTTGGTGCCCACGATGTGATCGGTTCGCCGGCGACGCTGGTCTCCGGGAAGCGGACAGTGCGGGTGACGACCGTGTCGAACACCATGTCGCCGAAGCGCTCCAGGACACGGGCCATCACTTCGCGGGAGTTCACGGTTCGCGGGTCGTAGCGAGTGATCAAGATGCCGCTGACGTCCAGCTTCGGGTTGAGCCGGTCGCGCACCTTTTCAACCGTGTCGGTGAGCAGCGCCAGACCACGCAGCGAGAAATACTCGCACTCGGTCGGAATGATGACCCCGTCGGAGCAGGCCAAGCCGTTGACCGTGAGCAGACCCAGCGACGGCTGGCAGTCGATCAGCACATAGTCGTAGCGGTCCAGCACCGGGTGCAAGGCACGGGCCAACGTCTGCTCGCGGCCGACTTCGTTGACCAGCTGGATCTCGGCGGCCGACAGATCGATATTGCTCGGCACCAAGTCCATGTGCTTGACGCGAGTGTTCATCAGCACGTCGTCGATCGATACTCGCGGCTCAATCAGCAAGTTGTGGATGGTGTGCTGCAGCTCGTAGTGCGGCACACCCAGGCCGGCGGACAGCGCTCCCTGCGGATCCAGGTCGACCAGCAGCACGCGGCGACCGTATTCGGCGAGTGCGGCGCCCAGATTGATCGTCGACGTGGTTTTGCCGACGCCACCCTTCTGATTGCACATCGCGATCACCTTGGCCGGGCCGTGCGACGTGCGCGGCTTAGGTTCGGGGATCGCCCGCGGCGGGCGCCCGGTCAGGCCGAGTTCGGAGCCGCTGTCGGCGTCGTCAGTCATGCCCGGCTGCGGCTCGGCAGCATCGATCGCCTCGGCATGCGCGGCGGTCGGGAAATGACAGACATCGCAGGAGAGTCTAACGGGTATACGCGCCCGCGCTGTGAGACCCGCAACAACGTAACCAGCGAATTTGGGGACGGTCGGAGTACTTGGGCGGCTAACGCGCCCGCGGGTGGGCCTCGGCCCAGACTTCACGCAGCGCATGCACGGTGACCATGGTGTAGATCTGAGTCGTGGTCACCGATGCGTGTCCCAGCAATTCCTGCACTACGCGGACGTCGGCCCCACCCTCCAACAGGTGGGTCGCAAACGAGTGCCGCAACGTGTGCGGCGAGACGCCTGCGGTGATGCCGGCCCGCTCCGCGGCGTCCTGCAGGACTTGCCACGCGCTCTGACGCGACAGCCGGCCACCGCGCACATTGAGGAAGATGGCCGGCGTACCGCGCCCGCGACGGGCCAATTCGGATCGCCCGCGGACCGTGTAGGCGTCTAGTGCTTGCACAGCGGGCCGTCCGATCGGAACCAGCC
>NZ_JBAPPI010000077.1:0-7306 GCF_049280035.1 Mycobacterium sp.
GACATCATGGTTCATCGATGGGCGACTTTGGGGCGGTCGGCGCCTCGCTGTTGTTAGTCCTCGTTGTCATCGGCGCGGTGCTGACAGCTGTCAACTAACGCCAATGAACGGAAAGTGTTCTGCGAGCAGCTTCTCCATGCGTGCTTCATCGAGGCGAACGCGTACGGTCGTGGCTTCCTGCTGATCGCGAACGACCTTTGCCAAACTGAACGCGCTCGAGACCAGAAACAGCACGCTGATGCCGAGAAACAGTCGCTGCCAAGGGTCCAACGGAAGGAAAAGGATTCCACCGAGTGAGCCAAGGAAGCTCACCACGAAAGCGACGACCGTTTGCATGAAGAACGCCCCACTCGTCTTCGACATGCCATTGGAAATATTCATGTCGATTAGTATGCGGGCAGCGCGAAGGCAGCAACCGCACTAAATTTCCCGGCCCTCGCGGCCCCCCCAAGCCGGGAAAGCTTGTGTTGTGATCACCACGATCTTGATTCTTCTGTAAAGGCCGCTCGGCTACATACCGTTCACGGATGACATCAACCGCTAGCGGTATCTCGGCGGCCCAGATACCCCGAACCATACCTGCGACTTTCAAGCAGTCGCTCTTTGTCGCCGTGACCGCCGGACTCGGTTACGGCTTCGACTCATACGCGGTGAACATCTATGGCTTGGTGCTACCCGAAATCAAGAAGACGTTGCATATCACCGACGCCCAAGCCGGATACATAGGTTCAATCTTTCTGCTCGGCTACACGATCGGCACCATCGGCTTCGGGTTCGCTGCCGACAGGTGGGGGCGGAAAACGACACTCGGGGTCTCAATCCTGCTCTACGGTGTGACGACGGCGTTGGCCGGACTCACGACGAACATCGCCGCCTTCACGGGACTGCGGTTCCTCACTGGTGTAGGCGGCGCTGGTGAACTCGCGGTCGGAGCGCCATACACTGCCGAAGTTTGGCCGGCGAAGACCCGCGCCATCGGTGTCGGCGGGGTGATTTTCTCGCTCTTCTCGCTGGGCTACGTTCTTGCCGCCGGCGTCGCGCTGGCCCTGGTGCCCCACTTCGGCTGGCAATCGGCGTTCATCGTCGCAATCGTCCCAGCCGTTCTTTTATTCCTCGTCCGGCAAGGCATCGCCGAGTCGCATCGCTACATCGACGCACAGGCCACGGTCGTGAATGGGACTGCCAAGCCCCAGCTTTGGCATCTGCCCGGTGTGCGGCGCCGCCTCTTCGCCGGCTGGCTCATCTACACCGCCAACGCAGTCGGCTACTGGGGTATGACGCTGTTTTTGACCACCTACATCGTAAAGAAGTTTCACGCTTCCCCAATCGAGGCGATCCGCTACGCGCTGGTGTTCTTCTTGCTGCAAGCGGTATTTGCTTTCCTCGGGACTGCGCTCGCCGACTGGATTGGCCGACGGCCGTCGGCGATCCTCGCCGCGCTCATCGAGGTTGCCGCAACCATCCTGGCGGCGACCTCCGAATCGTTAGCCGAATACCAGGTCTTCGGGGCAATCGCCATCGCGACCCTTGGCTGGCTCTGGGGCGTCGGGGACACGTACATCTCGGAGCTTTTCCCAACGGTCTTGCGCGGCACCGGCTTCGGAATCGCCGTCGGTGGCGGCCGCATCGTCTCGATTGCAGCTCCGACCGTCATCGGCTGGGCCATCACGCAGTACGGGCTGCAGACACCGTATCTGGCGCTGGCCGGCCTGTGGGCCTTGACGTTAATCGGCTACCTGCTCGGCCCGGAGACCAAAGGCAAAGAACTCGAAGACCTGGCTGATGAGGCCCTCCCCGAAGTTCTCGCACCTGTCAACGAGTAGAAAAAGCAAGGCCTACAACGCACCTGGCAGCGCCGGCCACGGGAAGAACGGCGGGACCGCCGGCTGCTGCGGCGGTGGTGGCGGCGGCGATACCGCTCCCCCTATGTGTTGGGGGCATAACGTGTTCTCCGCGACCTCTAGGAACTTGGCGGCGCCGTCATTCGTGAATCCTGGATTCTGGTCCATCATGGCTTTGATGACGTCGGCTGGCGGGTGGCCCTGGTCCATCAGGTCGCACGCCCTCCTGCCAATGCCGATGGCGTCAGGTCCGCTTTGATAGGTGATGCCGGCGTTGTTGAGCCCGGCCAGAAAGTCCCCGTCACCGTCGGCCTGCGCCGGCGCGGCCAGGCCGATTACCGCGGCGAAGCTTGCAAGCGCTATTGGCAGTCGCATGGCTTCATCTTTGTATAGATCGGCGCCGATGTCCTCCGCCAAATTCGGCTTCTACGGCCCGAATCGTCGGTGTCGCCAACGCTCTCACGGGTTTGTGTTGAGCACCCGTGGGTGCCTCAGGTCTGCGGTCCCACGGAGGGCGGCCAGGGCGAACCCGGCGACGCTTCGCCGGGTTCGGCGTGGTCGCCGCGAGATAGCGGCACCCATTGCTCGGTCGGCGCAGGCTGTTTCGAGGAAGGGAAGTCCTCTAGTTTCCCCGTCGGTTTCGCGTCCCACTTGGCGAACGTCAGCGGTGTCTGCAGCCAGGCGTGCAGCAGGTTGTACGCGGCCTCCAGCGAGTCCATGTGGGTGCGCTCCCAGCCGTGGCTGCCGTCGAGCCCAAAGCCGACCAGCGCGGCCCGGGTGCCTGCGCCGGCTTCGATCGCCGCGGCGGCATCGGACCGGTAGTAGCGGAACACATCTCTTGCGAACGGGATCTCCCGCTCCTCGGCAAGGCGGCACAGCCTGCGAGTCAGGTGGTAGTCGAACGGCCCGTGCATATCGGCCATCGGGATCGTCACGCCGTCCTCGATGGAGTGCTGGCCGGGCGCGCACACCGCGTTGTCCACCGAGACCAGCTCGGCGACGTCGGCAGGTAGACCGTGGCTGGCGCCGTGGCCGACCTCCTCGGTGATGGTGACCATGATCGTGGTGCGGTGCGGCAGCACCACCTTGTTCTCGGAGAAGTTCTTGGCGAGTGCGAGTGCGATCGCGACGCCCGCTTTCCCGTCGAGGTGGCGGGAAACGATGAAGCCGTCGGCGGTGAGCTCGGGGCTGGTGATCATGGCCACAAAGTCACCGACCTGCAGGCCGAGATGGACCAAGTCCTCCCGGGAGGACACTTTGCGATCGACCCGGACCTCGACGTGTTCCCAGTCGGTGGGTTGGGTGTCGATCTCGTCGCCAAACGCGTGCCCACTGGACTTGAGCGGCAAGACCGTGCCGGTGATGAACTCGTCGGGATCGTCGATGAAGATCCGCACGCGAGCGCCCGCGGCGAACCGGGCCGAAAAGGTGCCGACTGGGATCACCTCCAGACGGCCGTTGTCCTTCAGGCTGCGCACCATGCATCCGATGGTGTCCGAGTGAACGACCAGCGCCCGCTCGGTGGTCCGCGACTTCCCGGCGAGTTCGGCGGTCAGCGCCCCGCGCCGGGTCAGCGAGAATGGGACGCCGAAGTCATCGAGAATGTCGCCGATCAGCTGCATTACCGCGTCGGTGCGCCCCGCCGGGCTTGGGGTCTGCAGCAGCGCAAGCAGCGTATCCACCATCCACGCGCGGTCGGCCTCGGCCATGGCCGCGGTTTGGCGCACGGTGTCTCCTCTCTCGGGTTGTCCGGAACCGCGTTCAACCTACAGCCGTAACCGGGTTGCCGGATCCGCGGCGCCTCTACCTCCGAAAATAGTGTTCGGAGGTGCGGCTATCCAGGCCGACGAATGACATGAGGAATCCGACGTTAAGGACTTGCCTCGCGTGACCATGTTTCAGCATGCAGTCGCGGGGTGAACCTAGCCGCATGGATACAACTAGCTTTATAGAGCGGCTCAACGAAGACCTGGGCACCGAATATCAATCGATCGTCCAGTACATCCAGCACATTGCCACGATCAAAGGGCCCGAATATCACTCGATCACCGAGGAACTGGACAACCACCTGACCCAAGAGCTACAGCATGCCAAGATCCTCGCTCAGCAGATCGACTTTCTGGGCGGTACGCCGACGGTGAAAGTTCCCGACGTGCCCGACGCGTCGGACGGTGCAGCTGCGCTGAAGGCCGATGTGGAACTGGAACAGCGTCAACTGGACCGCTACCGGCAACGCGTGACGGAGGCTAACGATTTGGGATTACCGGACGTCGCCGAGGCCTTGCGGCCGTTGCTGCAGCAGACGCAGGACCACGTGCGGGAGTTGCAAGACGCGCTCGAGGGCTGACGCGCGTGTCTGAGCGAGCACTTGGCGGCCCGAACCAGCTGGTGAGCGCATCACCGAGCCCGAGTTGAGTGTGCTTCCCCACCCAGGCCACGTATCCGTCGGGCCGGATCAATACGGCGGTGGGAGCTGTCACCACACCAAGGGCCGGAAGAACCCATTCACCAACGTATTTCGCATTGATCGCTTTGACCCGATTGACCCACGGTGTGACGTCGACGTCGCCAGGCGCACCGAGATTGAGCAGCACCGGCCGGGCGTCATGCAGCAGAGCGAATACTCGCAGCGGGCCGTCGTCGGTGACCAAGTCCAGATCGGGCATGCGACGCCCGAGCAGCGGGTGCCCCGCACCAAGGTCGTAATGGATGTCCAGGCCGGACATCATCGCGGCGAATCGTTTGCGGGGCTCGTCCATGCTGAGAAGCTCAGACATGGTGTCGCGCAAGGCTTTGGTGCGCTCTTCGTCTGCACGGCGAAGAAGAGCCATCTGCGCCAACGTATTGCGCAGCACGCGCGCGGCTATCGGGTGCCGTTCGGCATGATAGGTATCGAGCAGGCTGTCGGGCGATGTCTGGTTGACCACCTGGGCGAGCTTCCATCCCAGGTTCATCGCATCCTGCACACCGGTGTTGAGGCCCTGCCCCCCGATCGGATGATGCACGTGGGCGGCGTCGCCGGCCAGCAGGACCCGTCCGTCGCGATAAGCCGCCGCCTGTCGCGTCATATCCGTGGATCTGGAAATCCATGCGGGACTGTGGATCCCGTAATCTGTCCCGTACACATCGATGAGCCCCTTGCTCAGATCGCCCAAGGTGGCTTCGCTGTTGGGGCCGAGGTGTTTCTCGGTTACCATGACCCGCACCCGTCCGCCATCTTCCAACCTGCTGAGCGCATGGACGCCCAGGGCGTCGTGGCGGATGCCCCATTCCGGCAGCCGGCACGGCTCGGGTGCCATTTCGACTTCGGCGAGTAGGTAGCTCATCGTCGCATCCCAACCCGGGAACTCGATGCCGGCTGCTTTGCGGATCGCACTGCGTCCTCCGTCGCACCCGACGAGATACTTCGCCCTTAGCGACTGGCCGCCGGCCAGCTTGACGTCGACGCCGGTGCGATCTTGAGCGAAGCCCGTCACCTCGCACCCGCGATAGATTGGGACCGCCAGCTCGCTGACCCAGTCGGCCAGTATCCGCTCGATGTGGTTCTGCCACAGCGCGAGGCCGTAGGGATGCCGGGTGGGAAAGTCACTGATATCCAGACGAATTTGAGAAAACCCCGCGACCTGCGCCACCTCCCCCTGCGATAGGAATCGATCAGCGATCCCGCGCTGATCGAGGATCTCGATGGTTCGTGAATGCAGACCACCGGCTCGCGAGCCAATTAGGTCCTGGTTGGTGCGCCGCTCGACAATGGCAACATCGACTCCTGCCAAGGCCAGCTCGCCGGCCACCATCAGGCCCGTTGGGCCTCCCCCGGCAACGACCACCGCATGTTCGGAGATCGATTCGATACCCACCTCACACCCCCGTTTCGCTGAGTTCTGGCTTCGGCCAGCGATTTTGCATCATGACCCGGGTCTTGCCGCAAGCCCCCGGGTGCGCTATACATTGGAGTGGGACGGAGTTGTTGCTCTCCGTTCCTTTTTCGTCCGCGGTGGCCTTTCGCGCCCCTGCATACGATGGCCGGATGATCGGCTTCGTGTGCGCTATGCCCATGGAACTCCGGCCGCTGCGACGGCGACTCGAGCTTCGCAAGACCGCGTTGGGCTATGCCGGCCAGATCGGCGACCGTCCACTGACCGCGGTGATCACCGGAATCGGCACGGCCCTGGCGCATGCCGCGACGGTGCGCTTGCTGGACACGGTCGACGTCGAGTGGGTGATCGTCGTCGGCATCGCGGGCGCCATCGAGAACCAGACGCCCATCGGAACGCTGGTGCTCCCCGAGTTCGTCGTCAGCGGCGTGGACGGGTCCGAGTACCGGCCCACGCCGCTTCGCATCGGCAACGCGTACGGGAAGTTGTGGACTACCGACGAACTGCTCCTCGATCCGGCGCTGCACGCCGACCTGCGGGCGCATGGCGTGGTAGCGCTCGACATGGAAACGGCTGCTGTCGCGAAAGTGTGCGACGAGCGGGGCGTCCCCTGGTCGGTGGTGCGCGCAATCAGCGACCGGGCCGGCGACGGCACCGTAGACGCCGAGATTGCCGGCCTCAGTAATCCGGACGGCAGTCCGAACTTCTCGGCCGTCGCCCGCTACCTGGTCAGGCACCCCGGTGCGCTCCCCCGTCTGGTCCGCCTGGGCAGAGAGGCCAACCTCGCGGCCGTGCGGGCGGCCGAAGCCGCGATCGAAGCGTCGATTAATTAATTCTTGACCGATTCCAGATAAGGTCTTGACTCGTTCCAAACAACAGCGGCATATTGATGTGGTGTCGTCAACGTCGGCGGATCACGCAGCGCAGCTGCGGATGGCCGATTTGCGGGTGACCCGGCCGAGGGTCGCCGTATTAGAGGCGTTGCATTCTCATCCGCACGCCGATACCGAGACGATCTTGTCGGCGGTACGCAGCGGCCTGCCCGATGTGTCCCGCCAGGCCGTGTATGACGTCCTCAACGCGCTAACCGCTGCGGGTCTAGTTCGGCGCATTCAGCCCTTGGGCATGGTTGCCCGTTACGAGTCTCGGGTCGGCGACAACCACCATCACGTCGTATGCCGATCCTGCGGGGTCATCGCCGATGTCGACTGTGCGGTCGGTGAGGCGCCATGCTTGATCCCTTCGGACAGCGACAACGTGCTGGATGGCTTCGTTCTCGACGAGGCCGAAGTCATCTATTGGGGTCTATGCCCCGACTGCTCGACTGCAGATTCCCGATCACAGCCGTGATCACAGCCCGATTCAACTACTCCCTGAAAGGAATGCTGTGTCATCAGATACGACCCATAAAGGCAGCGAAAGTGAAAACCCGGTGATCGCCGCGCCGGAGCCTAAGGCGCACGCACCCCTGACGAACCAAGACTGGTGGCCCGACCAGGTCGATGTGTCGAAGTTGCATCCGCACGTGTCCCAGGCCAACCCGCTCGGCGAGAACTTCGACTACGCCAAGGAGTTCGCCAAGCTCGACGT
>NZ_JBAPPI010000078.1:0-3218 GCF_049280035.1 Mycobacterium sp.
GATAGCCCCTTCTGGCCGCGGTGGCCTCCAGTTCGGCCAGCAGCGCCTTGGCGTAGCCGCGGCGGCGATATCCACTGTCCGTCCAAATCCGTTTGAATTCCACAGTGTGGGCATCGAACCGACGGAACGCGCCGCCGGTGACCGGGACGCCGTCCAGCAGTCCGACCAACAAGCCACCGTCCGGAGGCGCGAGCTCGGCAGGCGGAACAGGCAACCAGCTGAGATGCGCCTCCGGAGTGCCGCCGTAGCGGTGGGAGTACTCGACCGACAGCTCGGCCAACAGTGGCGCTGCCAACGGGTCGTCCGGCCCCACCGCCGAGAAGCGCAGCTGGGCCGCCGCGGTTGACCGGTGGGCTATCACGTCAATATCCAACGTCTCGTTATCGGCGGCATTCCGGCCCGGCTAGGTCAATGTCGCGCTGACGTACCGGCCGGCGACGGGTGCTTCGCCGAGATCCTGACGACGCAATCCCGATAATCCGGTAGCGGTGAACAGGTCCGCGAGGTCAGCCACAAAGGTTCGCCAGCCCAGCGCCGCCAGCGACTCGGCGGCGTCGTGCTGCTCGTCGGGATACGTGAGCTCGGTCATATCGCCCTTGAAACCGTACGATCGCCAGCGTTTAGCCAGCGCGTGCTCCTGGCTGACAAACGGCCGGCTCCGGTTCGGCAGATAGTCGGCCGCCATCCTGCTACCGGCGGCGCTCAATGCGGTGACGTTGTTCAGCATGCGGTCCTGTGTGACGGGCGCTAGAAAACCGATGAACAGCCCCTCAGCAATCCACGCTGTCGGCTTGGTGGCATCGAAACCGAGCCGCCGCAGCGCGTCCGGCCAGTCGCGGCGAAGATCGATGCCCGCCGCGCGCCGATCGGCGGTCGGGGTGACCGCCAGGCCCCGCAGCGTCTGGGTTTTGAACTCGATGACTCCCGGCTGATCGATCTCGTAGACGGTGGTGCCCGTCGGCCACCACAGCCGATAGGGCCGGGCGTCCAGCCCCGACGCCAAAATCACCGCCTGCCGAATACCGGCCCGGCAAGCATCGGAGAGGAAGTTGTCGAAGAATCGGGTGCGGACCGCGAAAAGGTCGGTCAGTAAAGCGAATCCGTTGTCGTCGCCAAGATCACTGATGGCCCGCTCGCCGCTGGCGATCTGGGCGAAGAAGTCGACGCCGACGGCGCGGACCAATGGCTCGGCGAATGGGTCGTTGATCAACCCGGCCCTGGTTGCCAACGCCCTGGCCGTCGCTACCAGTGTCGCGGTGGTTCCGACACTGGTGGCCGGATCCCAGGTGTCGTGATCTGTTCGCGCCATGGTCAGGCCGACTTACGGCCACTCACATGCAGCGCCGCCCGCCAGCCGAGCAGCAGCAGCGCGGTGACTGTGGACGCCACCGCCACGAAACTGGCGGCCACGCCGGCGGAGGTGGCCCTGCGCAGCAGCATCCCGACCACGACCGTGCACACCCACACCACAACCCCGGTGGGAAGCACCGCCGTAGGGCGTCGCCACGCCCGAGCGGCGAGCCAGCCCAGGGCGGTCCCGCTCAGAAACGGCCAGGCCGTCGTTGCCACCCCCGCGACGTTCAACCCCTCGTCGTGACTGCGCCGCCCGACGGCGCAGAACAGCAGCACGCAGGCAACGTCGACGCCCAGCCACCCCAGAGCCTGCCGCGGACCCACCATGCCGCGGACACTACCCGGGCGCTTGACCGGCAACCTCGGTGAATAGATAGATTCGTCAGGGATGAACGACGTTAGCCCCAGATGACCAACAAACTCGCACTCGTCACCGGCGCCGGATCCGGGATCGGCAAGGCGATCGCGCTGGGCTTCGCCGCCCGGGGCGACCGTGTCATCGCCGCTGACCTGGACAAAGCAGCTGCCGAAGCCACCGCGGAAGAACATCCAGAGCTGATCACCGCACTGCCGGTCGACGTTGCCGACCGCAGCCAAGTCGACATCCTCCGCGACCGGACACACGCCGACGTCGGCGTGCCCAACGTCGTGGTGAATGCCGCAGGCTGGGATCGCACCGACCAATTCCTCAATGCAACAGCGGAATTCGCCGAAAAAGTAGTGGCTATCAACTACCTGGGGCCGGTGCACGTGTGCAGCGCATTCCTACCCGGAATGATCGAAGCCGGCGGCGGCGGACGCGTCGTCAACCTGGCCAGCGACGCAGGTCGGGTTGGCAGCGCGGGCGAAACCATCTACGCCGGCGCCAAAGGCGGCGTGATCGCGCTGACCAAGTCGCTGGCCCGGGAGATGGCCCGGCATGCGATCACCGTCAACTGTGTGTGCCCCGGCCCGACCGACACCCCGCTTTTCGCCGCCCAGCCGGAGAAACTAAAAGAGGCTCTGGTCAAAGCGATCCCGTTTCGCCGACTCGCCCGGCCGGAGGAAGTCGCCGCGCCGGTGCTGTTCTTCGCCTCCGATGCCGCATCGTTCATCACCGGGCAGGTGATCAGCGTGAGCGGCGGACTTACGATGGCCGGATGACTAGCTTCAACCCGCAGGACCCGTTGGGCCTGGATGCGTCGCTTTCTGATGACGAGATCGCGGTTCGCGACACGGTCCGACAGTTCTGCGCCGAGAATGTCATCCCGCAGGTAGCCGAATGGTTCGAAATCGGTGACCTTCCGGTCCGTGAACTTGCCAAGCACTTCGGCCAGCTTGGCCTGCTTGGCATGCATTTGGAGGGCTACGGCTGCGGCGGGGCCTCGGCCGTGCACTACGGCTTGGCGTGTACCGAACTGGAAGCCGCCGACTCCGGTATCCGGTCGATGGTGTCGGTGCAGGGTTCGCTGGCGATGTTCGCGATCTGGAGCTTCGGCTCCGAAGAGCAAAAACAAAAGTGGCTGCCCGGCATGGCCGCCGGTGAGCTGCTCGGCTGCTTCGGGCTGACCGAACCCGACGCCGGATCCGACCCGGCGTCGATGACAACCCGGGCGCGACGCGACGGGTCGGACTGGATCCTCAACGGCCGCAAAATGTGGATCACCAACGGATCGGTCGCCGACGTGGCGATCGTCTGGGCGGTCACCGACGACGGCGTACGCGGCTTCGTCGTCCCCACCAAGACGCCCGGGTTTTCCGCCAACACCAGTCACCACAAGCTCTCGCTGCGGGCGTCGATCACCAGCGAGCTGGTGCTCGACGACGTCCGCCTGCCCGACGACGCCGTGCTGCCCGAGGTGAAGGGGCTCAAGGGTCCGCTGTCA
>NZ_JBAPPI010000079.1:0-2224 GCF_049280035.1 Mycobacterium sp.
GTTCAGAGTCGTCCCCCGATCGATTAGCCCGCGCCATAGCGCTGTCCATATCGCTTCCTCGACCCTTTCGGCGAATTCTCGAATGCTCGCTGCTCCGGCGAATATTCAACCATGCTCGCAACTGTTGATCCGGAACCCACACCGCGAGTCGGCTGACTAGGTGAGATTGCCTTCCCGCGCCTCCGGGCGCAACCCGAGCGCATCTCGGCGCGCATTCTCGGCGGGCTTAAGCTTGCCGGTCATGGCAGTCGTACCCATTCGCATCGTGGGCGATCCGATCCTGCACACCCCGACCAAGCCAGTTCCGGTCGCTACGGACGGATCGCTGCCGGGCGACCTGGCCGATTTGATCGCCACGCTTTACGACACTATGGACGCCGCTTACGGAGTTGGCCTGGCCGCCAACCAGATCGGCGTCGACTTGCGAGTGTTCGTCTACGACTGCGCCGACGAGCGTGGGCAATCGGCGCGGCGCCGCGGCGTGATGATCAACCCGGTGCTCGAAACCTCGGAAGTCCCCGAGACCATGCCCGACCCGGACAACGACGACGAGGGTTGTCTCTCGGTGCCGGGTGAGTCGTTTCCCACCGGGCGCGCCAAGTGGGCCCGGGTCACCGGACTCGACGCCGACGGCAGCCCGATCACGGTCGAGGGCTCGGGGTTGTTCGCTCGCATGCTCCAGCACGAAACCGGACATCTGGATGGCCTCCTGTATCTGGACCGCTTGATCGGACGGCACGCCCGGGCCGCAAAACGTGCGGTTAAATCCCACGGCTGGGGCGTTCCCGGTTTGTCGTGGACCCCGGGTGAGGGGCCGGACCCGTTCGGTCACTGATGGTTTCGTGGCCACCACCCGGCACCAGGGTCACGGTGCGTTACCGTCGGGCGGCCGGGTCGATCCCGCCACTGACTGACGCGGTCGGCCATCTACTCGACATCGAGCCGTTGGTGCGGGTCCAGACGAAAACCGGGGCGGTGGTGCAGTTCGCGCCCGCCGATGTCGTCGCGGTGCGGGCGCTGAGCGATGCGCCGGTGCGCACCTCGCAGATCCGCGCGCTTGAGCACGCCGCCGCCTTCGCCTGGCCCGGCGTAGAGCAGCAGTGGCTGGACGGCTGGCTGCTGCGTGCCGGGCACGGCGTCACCTCTCGCGCGAACTCCGCTGTCCCGCTTGACGTTTCCGCCAGCACGGCGACCATCCCGGCGATAGTCGACTGGTACACCCGACGCGGGCTGACCCCGCGACTGGCGATCGCCGACCGCCTGCTGCGGTTGCCCGGTGTGGGTGAACAGACCTACGCCGTGCTGGTACGCGACGTGCACTCCGCCAAGCCTGACCCGTCGGTCCGGCTGCTGGACCGCCCGGACGACGCCTGGCTGCACCTCTACCGCCGCGAGGTCCCTGCCGACGTACTGACCGCCGTCGTCGACGGCGAGCTGGTGTTCGGTATGCACACAGACCTGGCGGTGGCGCGAGCGTCGGTGACCGACGCTCCGGATGGCACTCGCTGGGTGGGCCTGTCGGCGATGCGGGTGGCCGACCAGGATGCCGGCCGGGCGCTGTCCGAAGCCCTGCTGGCGTGGGGGGCGGCTGGTGGCGCGACCCGTGGTCATGTCCGGATCCTCGAGGACGATCACGCCGCCGCCGGTTTGGCCCAGTCGCTGGGCTTCGCGCTGCATCACCGGGCGCGCTACTTCACGGCGGCCACGTAGTTCGGCGACGATGCGGGCAGCGAAGCGGCCCGGGGTGGAGCCGAACAATTACCGTAGGGTCGGGCCATGCCGGACGGCAGGATTGATGGCGGCGACCCGCTGCGCCCGGTTTCGCCGCGCTTGCGATCGCCGCTCCTTCGGCTGGCCACCTGGAACGTGAACTCGATCCGCACCCGGTTAGACCGGGTGCTCGATTGGCTGGAGCGCGCCGAGGTCGACGTACTGGCTATGCAAGAGACCAAGTGCGCCGACGGCCAGTTTCCGACGATGCCCTTCTTGGAGCTCGGCTACGAGGTGGCGCATTGCGGATTCAACCAATGGAACGGCGTGGCGATCGCGTCACGCGTGGGCCTGGACCAGGTCGAGGTCGGCTTCGACGGCCAGCCCAGCTGGAGCAGCAAGCCGGATGTGGCGGCCGCAGCCGAAGCCCGCGCGCTGGCCGCCACCTGCGCAGGGGTTCGGGTGTGGAGCCTTTACGTGCCCAACGGCCGCGCCGTGGGTGACCCGCATTACA
>NZ_JBAPPI010000080.1:0-4676 GCF_049280035.1 Mycobacterium sp.
GGATCACCACCACCGACGGGCAACTACTGCGAGAACTTCACCTCGACCCGACCAAGGACTACCAACCACAAGCCAAACCGTGAACGATGTCCCAAGACACATGTGCACGATGTCCCGAGACATCACAATGGCGGTGGCGGAGGGATTTGAACCCTCGGACGGGGGTTACCCGTCACACGCTTTCGAGGCGTGCTCCTTAGGCCGCTCGGACACGCCACCGCCGGACAGCTTACCCAACGCTGCCGTGCTCACCCCAATCGCTGGCGAGCGAAGAAGGCCTCCAGCAGGGCGGCGCATTCGTCGGCCAGCACCCCGCCGCGGACGGCCGGACGGTGGTTGAGCCGTCGGTCGCGGACCACGTCCCACAGCGAGCCGACCGCCCCGGTTTTGGGCTCCCAGGCCCCGAACACCAAACGGTCGACCCGCGCCATCACCAATGCGCCCGCGCACATCGTGCACGGCTCAACGGTGACCGCCAGCGTCGCTCCGGTCAGCCGCCACCCGTCGCCGAGTACGCCGGCGGCAGCCCGGATGGCCAGGATCTCGGCGTGCGCGGTTGGATCGCCGAGTGCCTCGCGCGCATTGACCGCGCGGCCCAGCTCGGTGCCGTCGGGGCCGACGACCACCGCGCCCACCGGAACGTCACGTGGACCCGCGGTACCAGCAACCGCCAGGGCGGCACGGATCAGGTCTTCGTCGGAGCTCACCGTCCGAGACGGTCGATCACCGCCGACAGCTCCTCGGCGAAGCCCATCTCCCGCGCGATGCGGCCCAGCTGCTCGTCGGCGTAGAGGTCGGTCTCGTCGAGAATGACGCCCAGCACCGCCTCGGGCAGCCCGACATCGGAGAGCAGCCCGAGATCGCCCTCCTCGAACGGGTCGGCGTCCTCGAGATCCTCCGGATCGATGTCGGCGTCGAGGTTGTCCAGCACTTCGGCGGCGATGTCGTAGTCCAGTGCGGCGGTCGCGTCCGAGAGCAACAGCCGGGTTCCCGACGGCGCCGGCCGCACGATCACGAAAAACTCGTCGTCAACGTCAAGCAGCCCGAAAACCGCGCCGGCGCTGCGCAACTCCCGCAGCTCGGTTTCCGCGTCAGTCAAGCTGGTCAGGACTTTGGAACGCATGGCAGAACAGCGCCATTTACCGTCCTCGCGCACCACGGCCACGCCGAAACCATCCGGCGTGTCAGCCTGCGCGGAAGCCCGCTGTGCTCCCATGGCCGCCTACGCTAGTCCCGCTGGAGCCCATTGACCAGCAACTGACCAGCAGATCGGCGTCGCGTCGGCCGCCTATCGGGCGTCGGATCTCCCAGGCGAATGTGCCAACCTTGTGGGGTGGCTGCGACTGTATCCAAGACACCGGTGTGCGTACTGGGCCTAGGACTGATCGGGGGCTCGTTACTGCGCGCGGCGACGGCCGCCGGCCGCGGGGCCTTCGGATACAACCGCTCGGTCGAAGGGGCCCAGGCGGCCCGGTTCGACGGCTTCGACGCGACCACCGACATCACCGAGGTGCTGACCCGCGCCGCCGACAGCGGCGCGCTGATCGTTCTCGCGGTGCCGATGCCGGCGTTGCCTATCCTGCTCGCCCATATCGGCGAGTCGGCCCCCGACTGTCCGCTCACCGACGTGACCAGCGTCAAAAGTGCGGTGCTCGACGAGGTGATCGCCGCCGGTCTGCAGCGACACTTCGTCGGCGGGCATCCGATGACGGGCACAGCGCACTCGGGTTGGTCCGCCGGCCATGCCCGGCTGTTCACCGGTGCCCCGTGGGTGATCAGTGTGGACGACCACGTCGACCCGGCGATCTGGTCAATGGTGTTGGAGCTGGCGCTGGACTGCGGGTCGGTGGTGGTGCCGGCCAGATCCGACGAACACGACGCCGCTGCGGCCGCAATCTCGCATCTGCCGCATCTGCTCGCCGAAGCACTCGCGGTCACCGCTTCGGAGGTTCCGCTGGCATTCGCACTGGCCGCAGGGTCGTTCCGGGACGGCACGCGGGTGGCAGGCAGCGCGCCGGATCTGGTGCGGGCGATGTGCGAAGCCAACGCAGGCCAACTGCTGCCGACATTGGACCGGGCCATCGAATTGCTTACCGATGCGCGAGAGTCGCTGGCACACAACAACTCCGTCGCCGAGCTTGTCGAAGCCGGGCACGCCGCACGCACCCGCTACGACAGTTTTCCGCGGCCGGAGATCGTCACCGTGTTCGTCGGCGCGGAGAAATGGCGCGAAGAGCTGGCCGCCGCGGGTCGAGCCGGCGGGGTGATCAGATCCGTTCTGCCAAGTCTGGGTAGTTGATGATGAACCCGTCCACGTCGACGGTCAGCGTTGTCTCGGACACCGGCGAGTGCACCTTGATCCCCTCGGCACCTCCCGGGGCTGGACTGCTGTAGCTGACCATTGCTGAGGTCACCGACATTTCGGGCAGTCTCACGTAGATGGTCGGAACCGTGATCGACTCGGCTCGCTCCATCAAACCGCAGCGACGGATCGGCAACGAGTTGAAGAACGGGCTGAAGACCACATCAACGTCTAGGGCGCCGTCGTAGCCTGCCCGAGACTCACCCTGATGGTCAGTGACCATCCACATGTTCTCCTCGTCGCGCGCGATCGCGAGCTGCCGTTCCCGCTCAGCCAGGGTGACCGTCATCCCGAGTCGCTTGGTCGCGCCGGTCTCGTCGGTTTGCAGGTCGTAGTAGGCGGCGAATGCCGGATTGGTCTCGGTGTCAGCGGCCACGATGCGTCCGTTGGCCTTTAATCGCTTGCCGGACAACTGCACTCGTACCGATTCCATCCGCCTGGCGTCATGTGCGCGCCAGGTCAAAATCGCCGACCAGGAGTTGGACGTCGCTTCCGTTGGGGCGGGGCTCACGGGTCCACGTTAGGCGACCGCCCCGGTGATTTCGAGGCGTGGCCGGTCACGCCTGCACCATTCGGTGGCTTTCGTCGCAGCCGACCGGTACCGGGCACCGAGGCCCAGATCGCGAATCCCATCGCCGCGTCAAGGAACAACGCCAGCGCAGCCACCATCAGCGCGCCGACTAGAGCGATGTGGAATTGGCGCACCTTGATTCCGTCGATCAAATATCGCCCCAGCCCGCCCAGGCTGGCATAGGCGGCCACCGTCGCGGTGGCGACCACCTGCAACGTCGCGGTGCGCAGCCCGCCCAAAATCAGCGGCAACGCGTTGGGCACCTCGACCCGCATTAGCACGCGCATCTCGCCCATGCCCATCGCGCGGGCAGCGTCGACGACGGTGTGGTCCACGGCGGCAATGCCGGCATACGTGCCGGCCAGCAATGGTGGGATGCCTAGCAGCATCAGCGCCACGATCGGTGGCACCAGGCCCAAGCCCCACAGCAATACGGCCAACAGCAGCACACCGAGGGTCGGCAGCGCGCGTAACGCGTTGACCAGGCTCACCACCACCAGGGTGCCCCGGCCGGTATGGCCGACGATCATGCCGACCGGGATAGCGATCAGCGCCGAAACCGCTACTGCGGCCGCGGTGTACTCCAGGTGTTCCAAGGTGCGCGCAGCAAGACCCACCGGGCCGAACCAGTTGCTCGCGGTGAACAGGTAGGACACTGCCTGTTCGATGAAGCTCATCGCGAGCCCCCCACCACGGGAGCCGTTGGCAACCGACGGCGGGGCCGCGCTGCGCGATTCCACGGCGTTGCCAGCCGTCCGGCCAACATGATCAGCACGTCAACGACGAGCGCAAGCACCAGGATGGCGATGATCCCCGCGACGATCTGGTCGCTCTTGTTCGCCTGGTAGCCCTCGGTGAACCAGGTTCCCAGGCCGCCGATGCCAATCACCGCGCCCACCGAGACCATCGAGATGTTGGTCACCACGACCACCCGCAGCCCGGCGACTAGCAACGGAATCGACAGTGGCAATTCGACTTTGAGCAGTCGCATGATCGGCCGGTAACCGATCGCGCTGGCAGCGTCGCGCAGCTGCACTGGCACCGCGTCCAGCGCCTCGAAAACCTCGCGCACCATCAGCGCCGTGGTGTACAGCGTCAGCGCGACAATGACATTGGCCTCGTCGAGAATCCGGGTCGGAATGATCAGCGGCAACACCACGAACAGCGCCAGCGACGGAATGGTGAACACCACACTTGCGGTCACCGTGGTCAATCGTCGCAGCACGGCTCTGCGCCGCGCCACTACGCCCCACGGCAAGGCGATCGCCATCCCGGCCAAAACCGGCACCAGCGACAGCCGTAGGTGGATCACGGTCAGCATCCACGCCGCCGGGAGGTGAGTGATCAGGTAGTGCACGTCTAGTCCTGCGGTTGGGATTCCAAGGCGGCCAGCACATCGCCGGCCCGCACTCCCCCGATGACCTTGCCCGCTTCATCGACGGCGACGCCCGTCGTTGCCGGGGACGACAACGCCGCGTCCAGTGCCTGGCTCAGGCTGGCGCCCGGGCGGAAGAGCGAACCGACGGACGTCACGCTGTCGAGCAACGACGCGCCGCTGCGGTGCTTTCGTACGCCGTTGGCGTCGATCCACCCCAACGGCGCGCCATCGGCTTTCACCACCAATGTCCAGCCGTCGCGAAGTTCGGCGTCTCTGATCGCGGACTCGGCGATTTGATGTATGTCGTGCACCGGTAGTCGTGCCGCGTCCAAGAACTGCAGCCATCGATAGCCTCGACCTGCACC
>NZ_JBAPPI010000081.1:0-2742 GCF_049280035.1 Mycobacterium sp.
GCGCCGAGCCGGCGCGCCGATGCACCGATGCCGTTGAGCGCCGTGACGTCGTTGGCGCCGACCAAGATCACCGCGGCGTCCGGCGGCGGACCTGCCACGAACATGGCGTCCACCTGGCCGGACAAGCCCTTCGAGGTGGCGCCGACAATGGCTTTGGTGCTCAACCGGATGCGTTTACCGCTGTGGTCCGCGAGTCCGCGCGCGATCAGCACACCGGGAACTTCTTCCGCGCTGCGACAGCCGTACCCGGTTGCCGTCGAGTCGCCGAAGATCATCAGGTGCAGGTCGACGGGCGTCCCGCGTTCCCAGCGCTGCACCGGACCGCCACCCTGGACATAGACGCCGTCAGCCCGCGGCGGGACGTCCCAGGATTTCGGGATGACGCTGCGCGCTTTCTGGGCTTGGCCGATCAGCAGGTTGCGTGCGCCCAAATAGGCAGTGCCGGTCGACGCCAGCGCACCTGCTGCGGCCAGCGCAACCATCGAGCCTCGCGGCGCGCGGAGTACCACGTGATCAGTTTATGTCCCCGGCGGCCGGTGTTCTCGGGAGCCGAGGGTCGACACGATTACGGGACGGATCAGTTCTGGTATCGAATCCGACTCTTTGATTGTTGAAATTTCGAGAAGTGTCAAGCTAAGTTTGCGAGGTTGGCTGAGTGCTAGGTCGGGGACGCCCGTTGGCTAGCAGTTGAACCCGATGCTCCGCCTACTTCGTCGACTGACTACAACGACGTAGGAAGTGTGAGCATGAGTGCACCGACCGAGGTACCCGGCATCCCGCCAGCGAGCATCCGCGCTCTAGGCGCGGTGCGCGCCCGCAGACTTCCCGTTAGCGACGGCGTACCCGTCGAGGTCGTCGAAAGCGGCCCCAGCCTCCCCGCAATGATCGCGGCGCTGGCATGCCGTCTGACGATCCGGCCGGTTTTGGCCGTGGGCAGCCACATTCCGCAGTTGCCGTGGCCGTTCGGCCTCATCGACTTCGCTGCACGGGTTTTGCTTCCTGCGCCTGGAACTATCCGCGCGACAGTGGAATTGCCGCACGCTACGGCTCAGCTGGTTCGTGCGCCCGGCGTACTGCCGGCCGACGGCAAGCGACGGGTGGTGCTCTATCTGCACGGCGGCGCGTTTTTGACGTGTGGGGTCAACTCGCACAGCAGGGTCGTCAACGCGTTGTCGAAATACGCCGACTCCCCAGTCCTGGTGGTCAATTACCGGCTGATTCCGAAGCATTCGGTCGGCATGGCGCTGGACGACTGCCACGATGCCTACCGCTGGCTGCGGCTGCGTGGATACCAGCCCGAGCAAATCGTGTTGGCCGGCGACTCCGCCGGTGGCTACCTGGCTTTGGCACTGGCGCAACGGCTTCAGCAGGTCCACGAGGGACCGGCTGCGCTGGTGGCGATTTCGCCGTTACTGCAGCTGGCCAAAGAGCCCAAGCAGGCGCATCCCAACATCAAAACCGATGCGATGTTCCCGTCGAAGGCATTTGATGCGTTGATCGCGCTGGTTGCCGAGGCCGCAGGCAAGCACATCGTCAACGGAAAGCCCGAGCAAGTCTACGAGCCGCTCGACCATGTCGAGCCGGGGCTGCCGCAGACGTTGATCCACGTGTCGGGATCCGAGGTGTTACTGCACGACGCTCGGGTGGCCGCCGGCCGGCTGGCGGCGGCAGGGGTCCCGACCGAGGTTCGGGTCTGGCCCGGCCAGATACACGACTTCCAGCTCGCTGCACCGGTGGTGCCCGAAGCGACGCGCTCGCTGCGGCAGATCGGCGAGTACATCCGGGAAGCCACTGGCTAGTTCGATTGCCCGGCTTCTCCTCAGCCCGGTACCCGGCCCGCATCGTCGCCGGGCGTGCTCGCGCACGGCGTCGCAGCACCTGAGACGATGAACGCATGCGGATCGCGCGACACATCAGTGAACTCATCGGGAATACGCCATTAGTTCAGCTGAACTCAGTCGTGCCGCCGGGGTCCGGCAGGGTGGTCGCCAAGGTCGAATACCTCAACCCGGGCTTGAGCAGCAAGGACCGCATCGCGGTGAAGATGATCGACGCCGCCGAGGCCAGTGGCCAGCTGAAACCGGGCGGCACCATCGTCGAACCCACTTCCGGAAACACCGGCGTCGGCTTGGCCTTGGTGGCCCAGTACCGCGGCTATCGGTGTGTGTTCGTCTGCCCCGACAAGGTCAGCGAGGACAAGCAGAACGTGTTGCGCGCCTACGGCGCTGAAGTGGTGGTATGCCCGACGGCGGTACCGCCCGACCATCCGGACAGCTACTACAGCGTCTCCGACCGGCTGGTGACGGAAATCGACGGCGCCTGGAAGCCCGACCAGTACTCCAACCCGCAGGGCCCCGCAAGCCACTACGAGACCACCGGGCCGGAGATCTGGGCCGACACCGACGGCCAGGTCACCCATTTCGTCGCCGGTATCGGGACCGGCGGCACGATCACCGGCGCCGGTCGCTACCTCAAAGAGGTGTCCGGCGGACGACCAGGAGGGCCGGTACGCATCATCGGCGCCGACCCGGAAGGTTCGGTGTACTCCGGCGGCAGCGGCCGGCCGTATCTCGTCGAAGGGGTAGGCGAGGACTTCTGGCCGGCGGCCTACGACCGCGGCGTGCCCGACGAGATCATCGCGGTGTCCGACTCCGATTCGTTCAACATGACCAGAAGGCTGGCCCGCGAGGAGGCCATGCTGGTCGGCGGCTCGTGCGGGATGGCGGTGGTGGCCGCGCTGAA
>NZ_JBAPPI010000082.1:0-7892 GCF_049280035.1 Mycobacterium sp.
CGGTCGACCTGATTCCGCGCATGGTGGCCGCCGACGAGTGGGCCCAGCTGTCCGTGGGCCTGGGTCAGCGGGCCAGGGCGCTGGACGCGTTCCTCCGCGACATCTATTCCGAGCAGGCGATCGTCGCCGACGGCATCATCGGTGTGCAGGCCCTCGACCGGGCACCCGGCTTCCGATCGACGGGTCGGTTGGCCGGCAACACGGTGCGCGCGCACATCAGCGGCACCGACATCGTCTGCGACCGGGCCGGCCACTGGATGGTGCTCGAAGACAACCTGCGGGTGCCGTCGGGCGTCGCGTACGCGATCGTCAACCACCGGCTGCTGAGCAAGCACCTCCCCGAGCCGCAACCGCTCGCCGCGATCGAGGACGTCGACCGGGCACCGCAGATGCTGCTCGAGACGCTGCGTGCAGCGGCGCCGCCGCATGCCGCTGACGACCCCGTGATCGTGCTGCTGTCCGCCGGCTGGGAAGACTCGGCCTGGTTCGAGCACACCTTCCTGGCCGAAGAAATGGGCGTCGCGCTGGTGCAGCCGACGGACCTATCGGTGCGCGACGGAAAGCTGGTGCGCCACATCGGTTCTGAGGTCCGACGCATTGACGTCGCCTACGCGCGGATGGACGAGGACATGCTGCTGTCTTCTACCGGATACGACGGCGCTCCGTTGCGGCTGGGGCTGCTCGGCGCGATCAGCGACGGCAATCTCACCATTGCCAATGCGCTCGCCAACGGAGTCGCCGACGACAAAGCGATCTACGCCTATGTGCCGGCTATGATCGAGTACTACCTCGGCGAAAAACCGAAGCTGGCTCAGGTTCCGACGTGGATCTGCGCTGAGCGTGAGCAGCGCGACTTCGTGCTGGCCAACCTCGCCGATATGGTCGTCAAACCCATCGACGGGTTGGGCGGAACAGGAGTGTTGATCGGCCCGGACGCCTCCGATGCCGCGCTGGAGGCGCGCCGACGTGAGCTGGAAACACAACCGGAGCGGTTCATCGCCCAGGAGTTGGTCGCCCTGTCTACCCACCCCACCTTCGACGGTGAAGGGATATACCCACATCACGTCGACCTGCGCGCATTCGTCCATCTCAGGGCAGGTGCGGGCGGTTCGGTGTCGGCGCATGTCATACCTGCGGCGTTGACCCGGGTAGCGAGCCGGGGGTCGCGGATCGTCAACTCGTCTTTCGGTGGGGGCAGTAAGGACACCTGGATTCTCGCCGCGCCAAGAACAGATGAAGGTTGTGAGGCAGACTCCACTTAGACTGAAGAGGAGACATGTGCGGCATCTGCGGTGAGATCCGCTTCGACGGGCAAACGGCCGATATCGGCGCGGTAGCCCGAATGACCGGTGCGATGACGTCGCGCGGACCCGACGCCGACGGCGTGGTCGCGCACGGGCCGGTGGCGTTCGGCCATCGGCGGCTGGCGATCATCGACCTCTCCGCGCACGGCGCCCAGCCGATGGTCGACAGCGATCTCGGGCTGACGCTGGTGTTCAACGGCTGCATCTACAACTACAAGGAGCTACGCAAGGAGCTTCAGGCCGACGGCTATCGCTTCTTCTCGACCGCTGACAGCGAGGTCGTGATCAAGGCTTTTCACAAATGGGGGACGCGTTGCGTCGACCGCTTCAAGGGCATGTTCGCGTTCGTCATCGCCGAACGCGACACCGGGGTGGTCACCATGGCGCGGGACCGATTGGGCATCAAGCCGCTGTATCTGGCATCCTCGCCGGGCCGACTGCGGTTCGCATCGACGGTGCGTGCACTGCTCAAATCCGGCGGCGTGGATACCGATCTGGATCGCCAGGCGCTGCACCACTACATGACATTCCACTCGGTGGTGCCGGCGCCGCGCACCGTGTACCGCGGCGTGCGCAAGCTGCCACCGGCGACGGTGCGAGTGATCCAGCCCGACGGTTCGCACATCGACACCGTGTACTGGAACCCCGACTTTGGTCGGGATCCGGACAAGGCGTCCTGGTCGGCCGGCGACTGGCAGGCCGCGCTGATGGACGCGTTGCGTGCCGGCGTGAAACGCCGGATGGTCGCCGACGTGCCGGTCGGTGTGTTGCTGTCCGGCGGCATCGACTCCTCGGTGGTGGTGGCGCTGCTCGCCGAGCAGGGTCAGCATGGGCTGGCCACGTTCAGCATCGGCTTCGACGCTGCCGACGGCGAATCCGGCGACGAGTACTTCTATTCCGACCTGGTGGCCAAGACCTTCGACACCGACCACCACAAGATCCACATCGACTCCTCGTTGCTGATCCCTGCGGTGCCGAAAACCATTGAGGCGATGAATGAACCAATGGTCAGCCACGACTGCGTGGCTTTCTACCTGCTGTCGGAGCAAGTCAGTAAATCGGTAAAGGTGGTGCAGTCCGGGCAGGGGGCCGACGAAATTTTGGCGGGCTACTTCTGGTACCCGCCGTTGGCCAACATTGCCCGCGAACAGACCACCGAGGCATACGCCAAGGTGTTCTTCGACCGTGACCACGACGATGTGCTGTCAATCTTCGCCCCCGAGTACGGGATTGACGACGACGTGAGCCGCGAGTTCGCAAGCGCACATCAGGAGGCGCCGGGCGCCGACACCGCGGTGGACGCGGCACTGCGCCTGGACACTCAGGTCATGCTGGTCGACGATCCGGTCAAGCGCGTCGACTCGATGACGATGGCGTGGGGTTTGGAGGCGCGGGTGCCGTTCCTCGACCACGACTTCGTCGAGCTGGCGGCCACCTGCCCGCCCGAGCTGAAGCTGGCCTCGAATGGCAAAGGCGTACTGAAGGATGCGTCGCGAGCGCTGCTACCGTCCGAAATCATCGACCGGACCAAGGGCCACTTCCCGGTGCCGAGCATCCGCCATCTGCACGGCGATTTGTTGGACATGGTGGTTGAGGCGATGACCAACGATGCCGCCCGCAGCCGCGGGCTGTATCGCGCCGAGAGCGTCAAGGCGCTGGTGGCCGCGCCGAACGAGACACGGACCCGGCTGGACGCGAACACGCTCTGGCAACTGGGGGTGCTCGAAATGTGGCTGCAGAGCATGGAGGGATGATCCGATGGGACAGCGGGTGCGCGCACTTTACGGCGCATCGCTGTCCCCGGACGCCACCGCGTTCGCCCACCTCGTCGACGACGGCGGCTATCCGCGTGCGGTGCAACGCTTTCTGCGCGGCTGGCGGGCCAGCTCATCACGCGATGTCGAGCTGCCGGTGGAGGGCCCAGTCTCTCGTGTCATCCATTCCGCCGACGGTCAGTGGCTTGCCTGCGAGGTGGCACCCGACGGGGGCACCCGCAGTCAGATCTGGGTCGTCACTACAGATCCCGACGACCGAATGGCCCGGCGCATCGATCGCGAGGAAGCCGGGACCGCCGAGCTGATCGCGTGGGACGGCGTCCGGGTGGCGGCCGTCCTGACCGGTGAGGACGGGATAGGCCGGTCCTGCCTGATCGATCCGGCGGATGGGCAGTGCACCGTGCTGGACAGCCGATCCGGTGGTCGGCTGGTCGATGCATGGGCCGGGGCCTCGCTGATCCGGGTCGGGCCGCGCGGCTACCGGGAGCTGATCATGCTGCACGGCCAAACCGAAATCACTGTGCTGCCATCCGATCCGGGGTCGACCACGGAAGACGGGGTGATCCTCGACGACCACCATCCGCGCCGTCTCCGCTACGGCCCGGATGGCGATCAGACCAAGCTGTACCACCCAGCCAAGAAATACGGAGTGAACCGGAGCCGCTCGGGCACGCGAGGCAACCGCTTCGGCCGCGGATACGTGCGGACACTGATCCGCAGCGAAAATGGCTGCGAGCACGCAAGGCTGCTCGAGGTGACGGCCACGCAGGACGGCGTCAGCTACTTCGTGATAGCCGAGCGCCCGGACTGCGACCTCGACGAGTTCGCGGTCAGCGACGACCTGTCGACGGTCGCATTGCTGTGGAACGTACAGGGCCGCAGCGAGTTACAGATTCTCCAGTACACCGACTACACGTTGGACGAGCCGATCCCGTTGCCGGGCATGGTGGCAAGCGAGTTGTCCATCAGCGCGGGCGGCTCGATGGTCGCGATGACCGTCGAGGGACCGTCGCTGCCGCGAACCGTCGAGCTCGTCGATCCGCGGTCGCGACAATGGGAACCGATCGACCGCGAACCCAGCCGCGGCCCGATCCTCCCCGCTTCCTCCGCTGGCACCCGCCCGGAGACGATCACCGCGCGTGACGGGCTGAAGCTGAACGCATGGTTGTACCGACCCACCGAGACCGCAACTAAGGGCGCGGTGATCTACCTGCACGGTGGGCCCGAAGGCCAGGCCCGGCCCGATTACAGCGAGATTTTTCCTGAGCTGGTCAACGACGGGATCACCGTGCTGAGGCCGAATGTCCGCGGCTCGGGCGGCTTCGGCCGGACATTCGGCCACGCCGACGATAAGGAAAACCGGTTCGCGGCCATCGACGACGTCGCCGACTGTGTGCGTTTCCTCATCGACAACGAGTTGGCCGACCCACAGCGCATAGCCTGCGGGGGCTGGTCGTACGGCGGCTACCTGACGATGGCGGCGATGACGTTTCACCCGTCGTTGTTCGCGGCGGGTATCACCGTCTGCGGGATGAGCGACCTCATCACGTTCTATCGCAACACCGAGCAGTGGATCGCCGACGGGGCCTACACCAAATATGGCCACCCGGTCAGCGACTGTGAACTGCTCGAGCGACTGTCGCCGCTGCGGCGTGTCGATGCGTTGGCCGCACCGCTGCTGGTGGTGCACGGCGCCCACGACACCAACGTGCCGGTCAGCGAATCCGAGCAGATTGTCGACGCGCTACGCGCAGCCGGTCGCGACGTGCGCTACCTGCTTTTCAGCGATGACGGACACGTGATCAGCAAGCGCGAGAACCGGGCCCGGCTGGCAACCACGATGAGCGAATGGCTCAATAGGGCATTCGGCGCTACCGAGCCGCTTGTCGAGGTGTCATAGTCGCCGCAGTTGCCGGAGAATTCTCACAAAGGGAACGTTCGTTCGCGGCAACGGGTGTGCACCAGATTTTCTACCAAGCCGACTTTAAGCATGGGAGCTCTCCTTCGCCCCCGATGCGACCGTTCGCGCCAAAGTGTAGGCCGAGCTCGTCACCGTCGAGTAGTTACGGCGAACCGCTCCAGATTGAATCAGCAAGGCTCACAGTCCAAGGAGACCCGAGACCAGTGCGTCGGGGTTGAGCAGCGTGCCGATATCGGCCAGGTCGATGGCCGGGGTCGACTGGACCAACTCGGACATGTTCTCCCACTCCAACGTTGCCAGACTTCCCAGCTGAGAAGGGAAGTCGTTGTTGGCGGTCAGGACCGCGGTCGCCAGGTCGTCGCGGGCATTGAGGAAACCTGCGATGATGCCGGTGTTCGGATCGAACAGCGTGTCATTGAGCAAGGACCCGAGCTGCTGCGGTAGCAACAGCGACAGCACGGTCTGGCCAACCGCCAACTCCATGGGCAAGTTGATGTCGCTGGCCGCCAGGGTCAGATTGTTGAAGATCGCCTCCAGGCTGCCGACCGGATTGGTCATGATGTCGTGATCGACGGTGCCCCAGTCCGGAGTCAATGCCGGCGTCAACCTCAGCGCCAGCGGAGTGACCGGGTCGCTGCCGAACACCGCGTCGAAATTGTCGCTACCCATCACGCCCTGTAGCCCGTGCAGCAGCAATTCCTGTGTTACCCAGTCGGGTTGGGCGTTTTCCCGGGACACGTCCAAGCCGTAGTCATAGGACAACACCCGCTCTGACATGTCGGCGGCATATTGTGCGGGGCTGACCGTGGGTGTGTCGGCGGGCAGATAGTTGGCCACATCGGCGACCGGCACCACCTCGGTCGTCACGGGTGCGCCCGTCGGGTCCGTGCCGTCCGGGAGGTTCTCGAATCGGGCGAATATCTCACCACTTGAGACGCCGTTGCTGTCCAACCAGTTCGCCACGCCGGGGTTGGTAGCGCTGACCACGTAGTAGGTGTAACCGTCAGGATCGTCGAACGCCGTGGCGTTGTTCAACGTGGTCTGCGCCAAGGTAAACGGCAATGCGGCGCCGAAGACGTTCATCAACTCGATGCCGCTGTAGGCGGCGGCCACGTCGGGCACTTGCACGATCAGCGCCTGGCCGGGATCCAGGTCGAAATTCCCCCCGGATACCTCTGCACTCGGTAGGCCCGTCGCGAACACACTCGTTTCCGGGGCCAGCGGGCTCATGGTGTTGGCCGGCAGCTCGATTCCGGCAACCTCGGCCAGGCCCATGTTTTCTTGGTTGAAAGGTCCGACGATGTTTCCGAAGGCGGTGAACAACGTGGTCAACAACGAGTCGATCGAGGTGATCTGGGTGGTGGACGCCCCCGTCAACGGGTCAGCCGCGTCCGCGCTGGGAAATATTCCGGTGGTCGGTATCGAGAAAAACGCCGGGCAGTCGGACAAGCAGTGGATGCTGATGCTGCCGGGGCCCTGCGCCCAGTCGCCCAGCACGTCTCGAATCAGCAGGGAGGCATCACCATTGGTGGTGGCATCGCTGTCATTGATGAAATTGACTGCGCCGCTTGGCTCCGTGGGGCCGATGTCGACGGTGAAAGTGCCGTCCGGATTGACGATGAGGCCGTGATCGAGTTCCAGACTTTCCTTGCTAACAGCTGTCGAACCGGTGATTGCTTCGGTCGCGATGGCCAGCGCTTCGGTCCCCTTGCCGACGGTGCCGGTGAGCTCGTAGGTCGCGCCGGGGGCAAGGCCGGCGGTCGCGTGGTAGTAGATGTCGGGGGTAAAGAATTGAAAGTACTGACGGGAATCGGCGGCATCTCCGGCCACCACCTCCGGCGATTGGAAGAAGACCCCGTTGAAAAGCTCGGTGACCCTCGAGAGTCCGGCCGAGAGCAATTCATAATTCGTGTTCTGCAGACCCGTGAGCAACATGGCGTCACTGTCCGGGGTCGCGAACGGCAGCGACGCGTCGTACGCCACCGCCTGATGCATAGCGTCGAGAAGCTGATCAAGCGCCGGCTGGAATGAATCATCGCCGGCGGTCAGCCGGATGTCGGACACCTGGATGTGGAGCACGGACGGGGTGACGGCGATAACGCTCGCGCCAATGACGGCGACAGCGTTTGTGATCCAGAGCGGAGGGGCAACATAACGGATTTTGCTGAGCATCGCTCCTCCATCCGGCCGCAAATGCGCCTTAAGCCAGCCTGTGCGGCAGCTTAAATTTTTGTGAGAGCGATCACACGCTAGCCCATGAGACACGACAACGCAATTGTCTCATTACGCTCCGCTCGAGCTGCGTGGCGTTGTCGGGCTGTTCGGGTGCCGATGCTGATTCGGGCCACAGGTGCGCCAGCCTCGGCCCATAATGGCCAGGGAATCATCACCGCGGGGTGCCTGTGCGGAAAGTCTTCATTTCCTACGCTCGCCAGAACAAGCCGGACATAGAGCAGCTTGTCGAACACTTGCGTGTTCTGGGCTGTGAGACCTGGCATGACGCTTCGTTGCGCGGCGGCCAGGACTGGTGGAACGAGATCCTGCGGCGGATTGCCGATTGCGACACTTTCATCGCGGTCATCTCTCGCGACGCGCTGAGTTCAACGGCCTGCCGACGTGAATTCGACTGGGCCGAGTCACTGGACAAGCCCGTGATGCCGGTGGCGGTGGAGCCACTACCCAAAGCCCTGCCACGGCGTTTCTCGAGACGTCAAATCGTTGACTATTCCGATCGGGAGTCTCGGGATCGGGCGGCGCTGACGTTGGCCGGAGGTCTGGCAACGCTCCCCGGGGCACCGCCGCTGCCAGGCCCACTACCAGAACCGCCCGCCGCCCCGTTGTCATATCTGACCGACCTGGTGGATCTGGTATCGCAATCAAAGCCTCTTGACC
>NZ_JBAPPI010000083.1:0-5548 GCF_049280035.1 Mycobacterium sp.
CCCGGGAAAATGGGCCGATCTGGAGATGCTGTTGAATTTGTCGGCCCGCGAGCGCACTGCTGCCGAGTACCGAAACCTGCTCAGCCAAGCCGGATTCCGTATGACGCGGGTGGTGCAAACCGCTTCACCGCTCAGTGTGGTGGAGGCCCGAGTCGCATAGCCACGTCGAGCCATAGCCATAACCACATCACATAGCGCTTGACCCCGGCACAGGATACGGGGGTTGGCTGATCGGGTTGGTGGGACACCACGGGTTTCGCGGCACACCCAGGCACGGATTGGTCATGCTCGGCTGCGGAGGCAGCGGCAGCATTTGGACCCCCGTCCGCTGCGGGTAGTTCGCGTAGGAGGTGCTGTCTGGGCAGGGGCCGAAGATCTGCGTGTTGCACACGAGCTGCAGGCTGAGGCCGCTAATGATCCCATTGCCGGCGTCCGGGATTCCGCAGAGGTTGTGGGGGAAGTACTGGATGAAGAGCGGGTCGCTCGTGACCTTTCCTGGGGTGCCGAGCTGAAAGTGCTTGGGGCGGACGGCCGCGCCCGAGGCGTTGACGTTGCCGTGCCAGCAGTTGCCGGGGAACTCGAGGTTTGAGATCTCCGCGAGGTCGACGTTACTCGAGTTGCCGAAGAAGCCGTTGTGGTTCACCGTGTTGTTCTCGATCTCGTTGCCCCAGTCGTCGAAGTAGCAGAACGACAACGCCGACAAACCGACGCCGCCTTTGCAGTGGGCGATCGGCGGCGGCTTTTCGGTGTCGACGTCGGGGACCAGCAGCACGCCCCACGCGCCGTTGTCGTGGATGTCGTTGTTATCGACGGTGTCGAACCGCCCGCCGGAGATCAGGACGCCGGTTCCCACCGGACTATCTGCGGCGATGCCGTTGCCGAAGGGCGTGTTTGGGTTGTTGTTGTCGTGTATCGAGTTGTGCGTGAGCAGCCAGCACGAATGAGTCCCGGTCGGACCGGTCTCGTTAAGGGGGCAGTGGCCGGACTGGGGCGACGGTTGGTCGTCGTTGTTCTGGCTGTTGGTGGCGAATCCCGTGTGGTTGTAGTCGAACTCGGAGTTCTGGATGATCAGGTGGCCGCCGGAGTTGGTTCCCGAATATCCCTGCGCCGAGTTCTCGCCGTGGGCATGGTCGAGGGTCGTGTTGCAGTCCGGGCAGGCGCCGATGTAGAACGCGGCGTCGGCCATGTTGTTCGCGTACACCTGTGTGAACAGCCCTGGCCCGAAGGTGTTGGAGGCGTAGATCCCGTACTGGGTGGAGTGGTCCGGACCGCCGTTGTAGGTCGAGGTCGCCGACAGGTACGCGCCGCGCCAGCTTCCGATCTGCTGGACACCGGTCGAGGCGCCGCCGTCGAACCAGAGTTCATCGGCGGGGGTGAGGTCGCCGGCGATGAAGTTGCAGGCGGTCAGGTTCTCGACGCAGACACCGGAGGCCTTGAACACGACCAGGCCGTTTCGCCCCGACGGGAGGCCGTTGGTATCGAGCGGGCCGGGGTTCTGGTCGGCGGGCGCGGAGCTGCACGGAGACGCCCCCGGCTTGGTGCCGTCAAGCACGACCCCGTTGCGGTCCATGCCGCGAATCCAGATGTTCGGCGTGGTCACGAGCACCGCGGCCCCGGCGGTGATATCGCCGACGGCCGCGGGAGGAACGCGATTGCCGGTCTCGTGGTAGTGGCCCGGCCCGATCAGCACCCAGTCTCCGGGCCGGGCGGCATCGACCGCCGCCTGGATGCTCGAGAACTGCCCGGGAACCCCTTGATAGCTGCCGACGAGCAGGACCGCGGATGGAGCCGCACCCGCCACGCACACGCCGCCGGCGACAAGCACGCACACGCCGGCGGCGACAAGCGCGCGCCGCGGCCGCCACATCGGCGCCCGCGAAATCCAGCCGCGACGATCTTTCAGCGCCGACATCCCACTCCTCATCTGTCTGGGGTGCGCACACGGCCCTCAAGTCACGTCAAGCAACAGTGAGTGATCGCCGTCACATCCAGAACACGGTGCGGTAAACGTTCGACCTCGATCACGGCCGCGGCGGTGATGACCAATGTGTCGATCTGCTCTCCGCCGGTGGTTTTTTGCCCAGCCCGGCGCCCGATTGGCCATCATGGTCACGGAAAGCACGGCAGGAGAGTGAGTGTGGATCAGCAAGACATCGAAAACGAACTAGGCGCACCCGGCGTGCGGGAACTGCTCGCGTCCACTTCGGCGGCGCACCTCGCCTACACCGGGAAGGATGGGACACCGCGGGTGGTCCCGGTCGGGTTCTTCTGGACGGGTGAGCAGTTTGTCATCGCCACGGCCACGACCGCGCCGAAGGTCGCGGCTCGCTCGGCTCGCCCGGCTGTTGCACTGGCCATCGACGCAGGTGACACGCCCGAGCAGGCGCGGGCACTGTCGATACGTGGGCGGGCGAGCGTGCAGATTGTCGACGGCGTCGTCCCCGAATATCTCGCCGCCGCCAGGCAAGCCATGGACGCCGAAGCGGCGGACGAGTTCGAGCGGACCTGCCGCGAGATGTACGACCAGCAGGCGCGCATTGCGATCACGCCGCAGTGGGTGCGCTACTACGACTTCGGTGCTGGCCGTATGCCACGATTCCTGCAGGATCTAGCCGAGCGGAACCAGTCGTGACGGCGTGGCTCGCCCACTGGTACTCCTACATCTGACCCGGCAGCCAAATGCCGATCCGGCGCAACGCCTCTGCAATGTCGCTTGTCGGCCCGGCAAAGGACAGCCTCACAAACGAACCGCCGTGCTCCGGGTCGAAGTCAATGCCGGGCGCGATAGCTACCCCGGTGTCGGCCAACAGCTTTGAGCAGAAAACCATCGAGTTTGCGGTGAAGTCGGAGACGTCGGCATAGACATAGAACGCGCCGTCGGTGGGCGCTAGCCGGTCGATACCGATTTCGCGCAAACCGTCGAGCAGCATCGTGCGATTGACGGCGTACTGGTGCAGATGGCCGTCGGCCTCTTCGACAGCTTCGGGGGTGAACGCCGCGACCGCAGCGCGCTGCGACAGCACGGGCGGGCAGATGGTGAAGTTCCCGGTCAGTCGGTCCACCGCCCGGCGCAGCTCGGCCGGTACCAGCAGCCAGCCCAGCCGCCATCCCGTCATCGCGAAATACTTGGAGAAGCTGTTGACCACCATCGCATTTCGCGACGTACTCCAGGCGCAGCTGGTCTGCGGCGCGCCCGGGTAGACCAATCCGTGGTAGACCTCGTCGCTGATCAGCCGCACGTCAGCGTCATCACACCAGGAAGCGATCGCCGCGAGCTCTGCTGGAGGGATGACCGTTCCGGTCGGGTTGGCCGGGCTGGCTACTACTACGCCCTGGACTGGCGGGTCGAGCTCGGCGAGCATCTGCGCAGTGGGCTGAAAGCGGGTCTGCGGCCCGCATTCCATCACTACGACCTCGCATCCGAGCGCAGCCAAGATGTTCCGATAGCACGGATAGCCGGGACTGCTGACCGCCACCCGGTCACCAACGTCGAAGCAGGACAGAAAGGTAAGCAGAAAACCCCCCGATGAGCCCGTCGTCACCACCACGTCGTCGACACCGACCTGCAAGCCATGCCGATCCAGGTACGACGCCGCAATAGCCGCGCGCAGCTCGGGAATACCCAGCGCCACCGTATAGCCGAGCTGATTGAGACGCAGCGCCGCTGCCGCGGCAGCGCGCACCGGCTCAGGAGCCCCGGCACTCGGCTGCCCCGCCGACAAGTTCACCAGATCGCCGTGGCTACGCTGGCGCTCTGCTGCGGCCAGCCAGACGTCCATCACGTAGAACGGTGGGACCCCGGCGCGCAGCGCGACGTGATCGCTCATGCGGTCAACGTTAGAACACTTCAGATTCCAGCCGGCGCAAGTGTTCGCGCGGCGGGCCCAGCAGCTGCGAACTGGCGTGCGCCCGTTTGAAATACAGTTGCATGTCGTGCTCCCAGGTGATCGCGATTCCGCCGTGCAGCTGAATGCCCTCGGCGGCCACCGTGTTGAACGCCTCGGTCGCCGCGAAACGGGCCAGCGCCGCCGACGTGGCCGACGGCACGTCTAAGGCGTCGTTCACCACCGCACGGGCGGCCTGCACCGCCACATGGAGATCGGCCATCCGGTGTTTGAGGGCCTGGAAGCTGCCGATCGGCCGACCGAACTGCACCCGCTCTTTGGTGTATTCGACAGTCAGCTCTAGGCAGCGGGCGGCGGCGCCGATCTGTTCGGCGGCCAGCAGGATCGCGGCGACATCAGCGATGCCGGGATCGGCGCCCAGCGGTGCGGTGCTCTGCGGCGTAACACGAGCCAGCCGCCGGGTGGGGTCCATGGTGGTGACGGGCTGGGCGTCAAACGCCGTCCATCGGTCGAGTTTGCCGTCGTTGGCGGCGATGACGATGTCGGCGATGTCGCCGTTGACCACGTAGTCGGAATCGAACACCACCGCCCCGATCGCCGCGCCCTCTGCCAGTGACCCCAGCGCGTCGGCGTCGAGATCGTCGGCGGCCAGCAGCGCCAGCTCGGCCAACGTGGTGCCGAGCAGTGGGCTGGGCACCAGCCCCTTGCCGAGTTCCTCAAGAACGACGGCCGCATCGCCGAGAGTGCCACCGGCGCCGCCGTTTTCATCGGGCACCACCAACGCTGCGGCGCCGACCTGCTCGCACAGCAGCCGCCACAGCGACTCGCCGTAGCCGCGTTCCGATTCCATCGCCTCGCGGACTGCCGCGGGCGAGGCATGCTTGGCCACCAGCGCCGCAACGGTCTCGCGCAGCAGCTCCCGTTCGTCCGTCGTGGTCATGTCAGTGCCTCCAGTACCCGTCGCCGATGCGCAGCCGGGTCACCCCAGGCCGAGCGCAGCGCCTGCACCCGCAACAGCCACAGCGACAAGTCGTGCTCAGCGGTGAAACCAATGGCGCCGTGGGTCTGCAGTGCTGACCGGGCGGCCAGCAACGCGGCGTCGGAAGCTGCAGCTTTGGCCGCACTGACATCGCGAGCAGTGTCCGGGGACCTATCCGCCAGCGATAGTGCCGCGCCGTAGACCAGGGGACGGGCCAGCTCAAGCGCGATGTGCACATCGGCGAGCTTGTGTTTGATCGCCTGGTATGAGCCGATGACCCGGCCGAATTGGGCACGCTGCTTGGCGTAGTCGACCGCGGCATCCAGCAGTGCCTGCCCGGCCCCGACGAGTTGGGCGGCGGTGGCCAGTGCGCCGAACTCGTAGGCGCGGGCCACGTCGGCCTGCCACGCTTCGCAGACGGCATCCGCGTCGAACAGGTGGCGGCTTGGGTCGACCGACTCATGCCGGTCGCCCACGTGCGCTTCGCTGACCCAGCCATCCGGTTCGGCGGCCAGGACCAGCCCGGCCGCGTCGGCGTCCACAGCTCGCGGCACCTGCGGTGGAAGCACCACGGTGGCGATCAGTTCACCGCTCGCCAGCGCTGCGCACCGATCATCTTCGGCCAGCAAGACTGGCGCTACCGCAATGGATTCGGTGATCGGGCCGGGCACACACCAGCGTCCCAGCCGCTCCACCGCGACGACCAGGTCGACCGGGTGCGCGT
>NZ_JBAPPI010000084.1:0-7096 GCF_049280035.1 Mycobacterium sp.
ATTTTTACATCGCTATATTCCACTCGTTTATTTATCGCATTGCGTCTATCGCCACAAGCTGCGACGGTACCAGTTTCTAGACCGCAGGCGAATTCGGTAGATGCTCCGTATAGGCCCGAGTTGTCGCCGTAGCTATACGGTACGCCATCGGTATAATATCCGTCGCGCGTCATGAACATGCTCGCGCTTCCATCGTTGCCAGCTACCCAAAAGACCTGACCACCTAGGTCCTCTATCTGCACGCGGTCGACCGCGCCAGGCTGACTGTCATCGATCACCCTTACCTTTGAGAAGTCAACGTCATCGAATTCGGGTGCGGCCAGGTCCAGCTTGTCTGTAATTGCACACACGACAAAGTTATTGTGCTTGAATACGTCCGCAACACTTTCTCTCAGCTCTAACGCGCCAAGGTCTGTGTTTGCGGCTAACAACGCTCTCATTCTTTCTGCACGCTTATCAAACACTTCGATCTTATGGTCTGGAAGCATTTTCCTGAGAGCTTGAACGCTCGACCAACCGATCGAACCTGCCGCACCGATGACGCCAATCGTACCGCCAGCGTCGACATGAGATTGCCGCATTACTTCGACCGTTGTTTTAGCGAGCATGTAGACGGTTCCGCCGTGACCGGTTGTAGTCGTGAGGCCGTTCATGCCGGCGGCATACCTCAGCTTATTGCCAAAGTCCGTCAAGAGGGGCAGGGTTGCCCCCAATCCCACAAATTTCGCGCCTAAGCAACAATGGGCGAACTCCGCGGTCTTGGCGAGTATATGGTCAACGGTCCTTGCCAGCTGCAACGATTGTTCGGCATCGGCAGGATTCGTCCAAATGTCGCTGGCCATATCCGCATACAACGGTGCCAGCACAAGAGCCCCCGTTTCTTTCTCGTTGGTACTGCGCAAATACGTATCCAATATGGTTGGGGGAAGGCCATATATGGTTCGCATGCGAATTTCCGACGATACTCCGAAGCGTCCCGGATCCAGCAGCGGAAAAAAAGGCGTCGACTCGCTTGCATAACCACTGCCCTTCGCCAAATCAGCTGGATCCTCGCGAGTTGAGCGCACCGGTACCACGAACGCACGTTCGATTCTTCGTCCGAGATCCTTTCTGCACTCATAGAAGTCAAACGAGCTGTCGATAAAATATTGGGTTCGTTGGTACGCCGCTTCCACGTCCGCATTCGCGGCACCCGTTTCACCTAGCACCGCGTCTCGCACCTGTTCGAGTTTTTTCGACATATCTGCGTGAGAAAAGTTTGCATAATCAGGCGGCAATGCAGTCCAGAGACCGCCGGTAGCCTTCAGGCAGTCAGTCACCGCCTTTTGCTCCTGAGGACTTGTTGTGCGTATTTGGCCGATCATCTTGGTCTCCTCTGAGAGTTGAATTCCAGGTTTTCTGAATATTGGATTATCACCGTGCGGTATGCGGGAGTCAGTCATCCATTCGAGGCTTATAGCTCGATATCCAGCTCGTCGCGCTCAATCTGGTGTGTGATAGCCAGGTCAGAACAATATTGCTTCAATTCAAATTCCTGTTTTTGCGTCATATCATCGATGCGGTCCGGGTTGATATCGGGATGTGCAATCAGGAACTCAGCGATCTTTGCGCCACCCTCATGAATATGCCTTAGATATAACTCGGCTTTTCGCGGATCCATTTAGGCGAAAATCTTCAGTCGACAAAATTGTGATTATCATATGGCCGTAGGCTCGGTCCAATACTTCGCTCAGATGCTCGTGACCGAGTGGCTGCGCGGCATTTACGGATATCACGGTAGGTGTCGACGGGGTGTAATGCCCTGTCGATGAGGGCACCCCCGAGTGACGCCGCAAGCACGCCACCCATAGAGATGACTCCCATACCGGTGTACAACCGGTCTCGGAGTTTGTTCATCGATCTTTTTTTCGTGAGTGATTTGCTATCAACTCGCTGACGTCCCCGATCGCCTTAAGAATGCGCATATAGATTGGGAGCACCCAATAAATCATTTCATGCTTCACGCGCTGCAGCTCCTTGATCATCGGCCTAGGTTCGGCATTCGGGTTTCTGTGTTTGTGGCCATCGGGAACGCGGCCGCGAGCAGCGGGGCGGAGGCCACGACAGCGGGTCATTGCTCCGACGAATGCTTTCGTCATTTCTCGTTCCTTTCGTTGTCAATGACATTCGGGCTGCTCGCGGTCCATGGGCGACTCGCACAGGTAGGTTGCGGCGGACACCTTGGAGAATCCTTGGAGGTTTCTCGCCGAAATCTTGCAAAGCTCGGCACTTGTTGCCCGGGCGGCCACAGATGACAAGGAATCACCCACTGGGAGGTGCGGCCGCGGTAGGCGCGAAGCGGCTCAGGAACCCGGTGACGATCGCACGGCCCGAGGTGCTCGACAAGTCCAAAGCCGCTCTCGCCCAGCGGATGCACGCCCTTCGCGAGCCGGCAGGCACGGTCGCCAGCGTTGGCCGATACGCGCCCGGTTGGACGTCGCCGAACCCCAACGGAGAGAGGTGCGGGTCGTAGCGTTTCGTTGGGAAGGCGACCCGTGGATGAGATGGCGTTCGGGCGTTATCGCCTTATCGAGTTGCCGGCCGTGGCGGGATGGCCGCGGTGTGGCGGGCCCACGACACCACGCGTCGGTGGCGGTCGGAGCGACCATTGCGGGCCGCATAGGAAGTTAGCCGGCGCCCGGTAACTTCTTCGGTTCGACGTCCATGGAGGTAATGGTGGTCATCTTCGTAATCAGCCATCGAGAGTCGTGTTTCTGCATTATCACTCGGTAGGAGAGGTACTTGGTCGAAGGTTTGTCGCGCGTCTGGGGGGTCGTGCTGGTCGTGTTGACGTAAATCACGGCGGTGGCCTCGGGGCCGCTCAGCGACTCAACGGCAGCCCCAACAACCTGCGCCGTGTTGGTCACTTGGGCTTGCTTGTTGGGCGCCGCGATCGCATCGACGAATTTTCGGTACTGGGCCTCGAAGTCACCGCCGAGGTATTGCGATGCGCGGTCGGCGAGGGTATCCACGTTTTCCGGTGTGTAGGTCCACAGCGTGGTGACGGCATTCGTCGCGGTCTGGACGATCGCATGTCGCGCATCCGCCGCCGCTCGGTCGGCGAGGTAAAGCCGCAGCGTTGCCGCCGCAAATACGACTGCCGCGACGCAAACCACTACCGGTACAGCCAAAACTGCGATCGCAGTCCGGCGGTTGACTTTGTGGCGCCCCCGCCGCGGTTTCGGTGTGCCGATCTGGGGGGGCTGCCGGTTGGCGGGTCGGGGTTGTGGGACGGGCGGCCAGCCGGGTGGGGGTTGTTGGGCCGCGGGAAGGGTCGGTTCGGCGGACTGTTGCCACACCGGCTCCGGTGCGGGCGGGGTTGGCAGTTGATCGCTACGGCGGGCGGGTGCTGGCGCGGGTTGGGTCGGGTCGGCGAGCAGGGTGGCGGCGGTGTTCGGATCGTGGGCTGGCGTGGGAACCTCGGTGAGGGCTCGGCGGGCGGCAGTGGCCAGCTCACGGGCGCTCTGATAGCGCCCGTCAGGTTTTTTGGCCATCCCGGTCGCGATCACCTCGTCGAACCCGGCCGCGATAGCGGGGCTGACGCTGCTGGGCTTGGGCGGGTCGAGGGTCAGGTGCCCAGCGATTTGTTGCTCCATACTGTCGCCCGGATAGGGGTGGTCACCGGTCAGGCATTCATAGAGCACACACGTCAACGCATAGACATCGGAGCGGGCATCGGCAATTCCGGCGGTGAAGCGTTCGGGGGCCATGTAGGCCAAGGTGCCCACCATCATGCCGGTGCTCGTCAGTCGGGTGGCCGCGGCGTCGTGAGCGATGCCGAAGTCGATCAGATACACGAAGTCGTCGCCGGTCAGTAATGCGTTCGACGGTTTGATGTCACGGTGCACCAGCCCGGCGGCGTGTGCGGCATTGAGCGCCGCGGCCAGTTGCTCGATCACCTGCACGGCCCGCTGCGGGCTCATCGGCCCGTCACGCCGCAGCAGACTGTGCACGTCGATGCCGTCGATGACCGGCATCACCAAATACAGCCGCCCATCGATCTCGCCGGCCTCATGAATCGGGATGATGTGCGGCTCGGTCAACCGGGCCGCGGTATAAGCCTCACGCCGGAACCGTTCCTCATACCCCGGTTCGGTGGCCAACTCGGGCGGCAACACCTTGATCGCCACATCGCGACGCATCACGGTGTCGTGGGCCTTATACACCTTGCCCATCCCACCCTCGCCGATCACCTCGATCAGCCGGTAACGCCCAAACGCCACCTCATCCACCGACCGGGCCTCTCTCACCCCACCCCTGGTGGGACATGCTACCGATCCACCCCCATCCCAACCGTCCATTCACCAGCTGGTCTGCGCCAGTCCTGCAAGTGCCATCTCCCCCATGCTGGTGCTGTTGTGTCGCTTCCAGCAGATGCTCACCACCACCGGACTTCCGCCGCTGGCTTCAAGGCATGGGGAGTAAGTCGGGCCATCTTGCCCTCAGCAGAACGGAGATATGGGAAAGTGCGTCGCAGGCGACTAGCCGGTCCTGCGGCTGCGCACCGGGACCCAGCGGCGGTTCACCGGAAATTACCTCCGATTGCAACTCTCGCTCCTCCTCGTCGAGAAGCGCTCGAAAGATTCCCGCGCGACTACCGAAGTGCCGGAACACGGTCCCCTTTCCCAGTCCCGAGTAGGAGGCCAGGCCATCCATAGTGACCTTCTCCGCCCCCACCTGGTCACGAATTCTGCAGCCGCCGATAGTAATTGATGCCGGTTACGGATCACATCGGCGCGGCCACCGGGAGGCTTGTCCCCTACCCGTGGCAGCTCTCTCATGGGTTGAACTTACGTGACCGCATTAAACGGGGTATAGTCCGATTCATGCCCATCACGCACCATCGGCTGAGCATCTACCACCCGAGTGCGGCATTCGAAAGGTGATCAGGCATGAACCGACCATCTACCACGCGCTGACAATCACGCCCAACTAGCCGTAGGACCAACAACAAGACCGAAGACCGAAGACACAGAGAGGAAAACACTATGGCAGACAACAACTCTGACCTCAATGACCAAATGATCGACGCCTTCCGCGCCAATCACGGAGCGGTCGGCGGTCCGTTCGAGGGCAAGCGGCTCGTGCTACTCCACCACACCGGTCGCCGCAGCGGCAAGGAATACGTGACACCTCTTGTGAGCGCCGCTGATGAGGATGCCTTCCTCATCTGCGGCTCCATGGGAGGCGCTCCGACCGACCCCCTGTGGGTCGGCAACATCGAAGCCGGTCCGGGAGAAACAACCATCGAGGAGGGCGACCGCACCCTGAGAGTACGGACAACGGTCATCCGGCCGCACTCACCTGACTGGGAACGGCTCTACGGCGTCTGGTCGACCTACTGGCCCGACGCTCACGAGTACCAGAAGAACACCTCCAGGAAATTCCCCGTCATCCGCCTGGAGCCTGTCGGCTGACATAGAACTTCGCGCCGAATATTTAAGGACCGCAACATGAAGCACTCCATCTCACAGGCATGCTGCACGAGCAGCGCCCCACCGAGGCTCATCCAGAGGCTCTGATCATTGCTCGCGGGTAGCCGCGGTTATCACCGTCGATCGACGCCGGTTGGCACCCACCGTTCGTGATGCCACGTGCCGCTGCGGCCCGCGGCGGTGTGTGGTTGCTTGTGTCAGGCGGGGCAGATTCGGTCGATGAGCTCTGTCCATCCGGTTTTGAGTCGTCGGCGGTTGCGGGCGATCGCTGGCTTGGAGAGTTCGGTGGCTGTGAGTTGTAGCAGCAAGGGGCCGTCTAATGCGCCAGTGAGTTGAATGGCCAGGACATCGAGGTCTGTTACGTCCGGACGGATTTGACCGAGAAGCATACGGATGTGGATGCGCGAGAGGGGGGTTTCACGTCCGGTGGGCACGGGCTGACCGCCGTCAAGCGAGGCGCGCGCGATCTCGTGGTTGTCGAACAGAAACTGCACTCGCGCATGCCCGTAGGCAATCAACCGATCTCGCGGCGGTGCCCCGGGTCCCAATGGCGGCTTTCCGGACATCACCGCTAGTTGCAGTGCGCGTTCTTCCTCGTCGAGCAGCGCCTGAAAGATGCCCGCGCGGCTACCGAAGCGCCGAAATACGGTGCCTTTACCCAGATCGGCGCGGGCAGCGAGGCCGTCCATAGTGACTTTTGAGGCGCCAACTTCGGCCATTAGTTCTCGTGCTGTGCTCAGCAGTTGGCGGCGGTTGCGTGCCGCGTCAGCACGTTCCCCACTAGGCGTTGGTGGTGTCACCGCCAGCCGGTCCATGCAGGGAACTTTACTGGATCGACGTAACCGGGGTATAGTCCGGTTATGAGGTCCAGCGTCTGGACCGCTCCGCAGCATCTTTGGTGGCACCGTGCCGAGCTGCGGCGATCCGAAAGGCAGGCAATGATGAACCGACGATTGAGCGCTGGCAAAATCAGCATCCGTCCGCAGTCGAGCGACGAGCTGGACCTGTCGTCCAAGAGGCTCCTCGTGATCGGGGGTACCAACGGCCTGGGGCGGGCGATCGCTGGGCTTGCCATGGCCCGCGGTGCGGATGTCACCGTTGTCGGCCGTACTTTTCGCAAATTTATTGAGGGACAACCGAAATTCGTGCGGGCTGATCTGTCGTTGATGGCTGACGCCGCGCGGCTGGGGGAGGATCTCGCGGTCGAGGACATCGACGTAGCGCTGTTCAGCGCCGGGATCATCGCCGCCAAAGCGCGCGAGGAAACCGCCGAAGGCATCGAGCGGGACATGGCAGTCAGCTTCCTCAACCGGGTGGCGATCCTCAAAGGCCTCAGCGGCCGTCTCGGAATCGCACGTCCGGCGGGCGCGCCGCAAGCCCGCGTGTTCGTCATGGGTTCACCAGGCAGCGGCCAGCTCGGAAATCCCGATGACTTCAACTCAGAAGAGTTGCAATATAAATCGCTGGTAGCCCACGCCAACACCATCGCCGGCAACGAAGCCCTCGCGTTGGGCGCCAATGGGATGTTCCCCGGACCGGCATACTTCGGCCTTGGACCCGGGCTCATCAAGACCGGCATCCGCGAAAACTGGATGGGCCGCGATCGAGGCCTGGGCTACCGC
>NZ_JBAPPI010000085.1:0-1647 GCF_049280035.1 Mycobacterium sp.
CACCCACACCATCTACCGCCACGGCATCGAGCACTTGCTGCCGGAAAACGTCGAACTGGTTCACGGTCCCGGATGTCCGGTCTGCGTAATCCCGATGGGTCGCATCGACGACGCGATGTGGCTGGCCGAACAACCCGACGTGATCTTCACCTGTTTCGGCGACATGATGCGAGTACCCGGCTCTCACGGCAGCCTGCTGGATGCCAAAGCACGCGGCGCCGACGTGCGGTTCGTCTACTCGCCGCTGGACGCGCTCAAGATCGCCACCGACAACCCGGATAAACAGGTGGTGTTCTTCGCCATCGGATTCGAGACCACCGTCCCGTCCACCGCGGTGACGTTGGTGCGGGCCCGCGATCTGAAGCTGAGCAATTTCAGTGTGTTCTGTAACCACGTCACGATCGTGCCGCCGATCAAGGCGATCCTCGACTCACCAGACCTGCGCTTGAACGGCTTCATCGGACCGGGGCACGTGTCCACCGTTGTCGGCAACCGGCCATACCGGTTCGTGCCCGAGGTGTACGGAAAACCGTTGGTGGTCGCAGGTTTCGAGCCGCTGGACATCTTGGCGTCGGTCGCGATGCTGCTGACCCAGATCCGCGAAGGCCGTTGCGAAGTGGAGAACCAGTACTCGCGGGTGGTGCCCGAACAGGGCAACCCGGCGGCTTTGGCTTTGATGGGCAAGGTGTTTGCGCTGCGTCCGCACTTCGAATGGCGTGGGCTTGGGTTCATCTCGCAAAGCGCGCTGCGGCTCAGCGACGACTTCGCGGACTTCGATGCCGAACTGCGCTATTCGATGCCTGGGGTGCGGGTCGCCGATCCGAAGGCCTGCCAGTGCGGCGAGGTGCTCAAGGGTGTGCTGAAGCCTTGGGAATGCAAGGTTTTCGGCACCGCGTGCACCCCGGAGACTCCGATCGGAACATGCATGGTGTCCCCGGAGGGCGCCTGCGCGGCCTACTACAACTTCGGCCGGATGCACAAAGACGCCCTCAAGCTGGTGGAGTCCGGGCGGGCCTGATCCTTGTCGGTGCCGACCTCTGACCAGCCCGATATCCGGGGAACCGAGATGTTCGCCCGTTACGCCTACGCGCCCAACGCGCTGGGCTACTGCGGTCCACCGCTGGGGGCGACCCTGCGGGACGGGTCGGTGGAAGACGTTCGGCGGGCCGCGACGAAGTTTTCCGGCGCCTGGCCCTATCTGCAGGTGCTTTCGACGATGACCGGCATCGCCGACCCGCTGGACCACCGGCTAGTGGAGTCCTACTGGCTGGGCGGCGGGGTCGGCGCCGAGCTGAACGCGGGCGAGTTCGTCGACGCATTGCTCGCGATCATCGGCCCGCAGGCGGGGCGTTACTGGTCGCATCTCGGCCCGGATCTGGTGCCCGAGGCCGCCGCCAATCACTGCTTCCACGTGTTCGGCGTGTACCCGTGGTCACGGCTGCTGGGCCGCGGAGTCGACGAGCATCCGATGGGTGTTCTGGATAACTGCCGGATCACTTGGGGCACAGTGCTTTCCCGTGACGGCGATGACGTTGAGGTGTCGTGTCAACGGCTGGTCTTGGACGGTGACGTGCTGGCGCTCTCCGAACCGTCGGCGCGACGGCTCGACGTCTGGGCGGACGGCTACAGCGCGGTGCCCGACGTGGC
>NZ_JBAPPI010000086.1:0-11459 GCF_049280035.1 Mycobacterium sp.
TGCGATCGGCGTCGCACACCAGCAGCGGATGATCACCTCTGCTGCGGGCTTGGTCTCGCAGGATTTCGCCGACGGTTGGCGATTCACTCGGCATGGTCGCTCTGCGCCGCGGAGACTGTATCGCTGAAGAAGCTTCGGATTGTGCTCAGATCGGGCTTGCCGGACGGTGTTCTCGGAAGTTCAGCAACGATCGCGATATCGGTGGGGATTTCGTAGCGCGCCAACCGCGTCCGGAGGAAGTCGGCGAGCGCACCGGCGTCGACAGATGCTCGCTCTCGCAGTTCCACCATGGCGACGGGCGTCTCCCCGAGGCGCTCATTCTGCAGCCCGACCACCGCAGCAGCCGCGACCCCGGGATGGCTCTCCAGTGCGGCCCGTACGTCGTCGGGTATCACTTTGAAGCCGCCGCGGATGATCGCCTGATCGGCTCGGCCGATAATCCAGAGGAAGCCGTCGGCATCGATGCGTGCGATGTCGGTGGTGCGCATCCAGTTCGCCGCCGGTCCCAGCTGTCCCGGCTTGACCTCAAGCAGCCCGACTTGGTCGGACTCGAGCGGCGTGCCGTCGTCGCCGACCACCCGCAGTTGGGCTCCGGGGTTGGCGCGGCCCACGCTGCCGCGTTTGACCCGCCAATACCTCTGGTGGTCGGGCAACGTCCAGCCTGCGACACCGCCGCCGAATTCGGTTGCCGCATAAGAGGTCAAGACGGGAATTCCATATTTTTCGGTGAAAGCGTCGGCATCGTCAGCCGACAGCGGCGCGGTACCGGAAGTGACGGCACGGATACTCGCCAAATCCTCACGACGCAGCTCGGAATGCAGCACCATCCGCAACGCGGTCGGCACCAGCGATACCGCGCGCGGGCGGTGCGTGCGCACTGCTTCGGCCCAACGGTTGAGCTCGAATCGCTCCAGCAACACGAAGGGTCGCGCCTCGGCGACACATTGCAGTATCCGGAACACCCCGCCGATATGCACCAGCGGCGAGTTGACGATCGCGACACCGCGACGCAACTCCCTCGGTGCCGGTGGTCGGTGACTCTCCGGACCCATCACGCTGTGCGCCAGCATGTCGTAGGTGAGGTCCACCCGTTTGGGTGGTCCGGTCGTGCCGCTGGTCAACATCCGTACCGCGACGCCGGGCCGCACATCCTGGTGAGTGCGAGACCCGCTTCCCGCAACCACTTTCGGCTCGGCGGAAAGGTCTGAGATTGACACCGCCGTCGTGGCAGACGGCTTGTCCAGTGTCGCCAGGTCGTCGGGCTCGCCGATGATCACCGGCAGCGCTAGCTGGTGGACGTCTGCTTTGGTGCGCTCATCGCCGCGAGCCGGGTTGATGACCACCACGGTCGCTCCACACTGCAGCACGCCGAGCAGCGAGGCCACCTGCGCCGGACGATTACGCAGCAGGATCCCGACCTGCGGTTGCTCGATGCCATTACCGACGAGCGAAGAGATCCGGTCAGCCAGGTGGCCAAGCGCCCCCCACGACAGCCATTGGCCCTCATACTCCAGAGCCGGCGCGTCAGGCGCCAGACCCAGCACGTCGGCGATGCGCCGACTGAGCGGATGCGTCATCAGCGGACCCTCGGAACCGGCGCGGGCTCATTATCGCGTGCCGCCAGCTCCGCGGTGCCGATCGGATTGCCTAACCGGGTGTAGATCAGCCCCTGATCCAGCGCCGCTCGGTAGGGCTTGTCCAGTGATTCCCAGATCGCTTTGACGGTGCCCTGGGTCGCCGACGGCGGTTTGGCCGCAATCGTTGCGGCGATCTCGTGCGCCCGGGTCCACAACTGTTCGCCGGCGACAACTTCGGATACCAGCCCGATCCGAAGGGCGGTGTCGGCGCTGACCCGTTCGTCGTTGCCCATCAGCGCTATCCGCAATGTTTCACCCAGGCCCACCCGGCGCATCAGCCCGATCGGCTCCAGCGCGCAGACCAGCCCCGCCGACACGTGGGAGTCGAAAAACGTCGCGTCCGTTGAGCAGATGACCACGTCGGACTCATTGATGAAGTAGAACGCGCCCGCGGTGCACATTCCTTGCACCGCGCATACCACCGGCTTCCACATCTTCTGCCACTTCGGGCTCAGCGCTTCGCCGGGATCCTCGTGATTCCAGATGTTTTCGGGCTGACCGTAGGGTGTCTTGATGTCGAGGCCGGCGCTGAACGCTCGGCCACCGGCTGCCCGCAGCACCACGGCATTGACCGAATCGTCCGCCTTGACGATCCGCCAGGCCCGGGCCATCTCGTCACACATCGTCCGGTTGAACGCGTTGAGCTGGTCGGGCCGGTTCAAGGTGATGGTGGCGACCCGGTCGACGCGCTCCACATGGAGCTGGATGGTCTCAAAGCTCATCTGCATTGCCACTCCGGTGGCCGCTTCTCGACGAATGCCTTTGGCCCTTCGAGAGAATCCTCGGTGTGCAGGTTGCGTTCGCGGAACGCTTCGGCCAGCATCTCGGCCTCGTGCAGCGGTAAGTCGAGGCCCTTGACGATTGCCAGTCGAGTGCCCCGAACAGCCAGCGGCGCATTGGAGTTGACGATGTCGGCGATCTCGTGGGCACGCTCCAGCAGTCGGTCGTGTTCGACGATCTCGCTGATCAGGCCGAGCTCATAGGCGCGTTGGGCGCTCATCCGCTCATGTTTGCCCATCAACGCCATCCGCAGCGCTATCGAGCGCGGTAGTACCCGGGCCACCCGGACCACTTCACGTGCGGCTACCAGGCCGATGCTGACGTGTGGGTCGAAGAATGTTGCCTTATCGGACGCGATGACAATGTCCCCGGTGGTCACCCAATCCAACCCCGCCCCGCAACAGATTCCGTTGATCGCGGCGAGCACCGGCTTGGCCATTGTGCGGAACGGCGGGGTGCCCTCCTGCGGCGCTTCCCACTGTTCATAGGTGGACAGATACGGCGCCTCATTGATCACCTTGCCATCGCCGGGGATCGCCTTGACGTCTGCGCCGGTGCAGAATGCCCGTCCGGTAGCGGTAACGATGAGAATCCAAACTGCGTCGTCGTTTTCGGCTTCCCCGTAAGCGCTGCGCAGCTCGGTGATCATATGCGGGCTGAGCGCGTTGAGGGCATCGGGGCGGTTCAGGGTAATGGTGGCCTTGTGGCGAGAGACTTCGTACTTAATGGTGTCGTATGACCGTGCAGAGCTAGCAGACATCAGCGTTCCTCGTTGTCGAGCGACTCGGGGAGTCAGTGGCCACGGAACTGTGGTGGGCGTCGTTCTCGGAAAGCTGCCAATCCCTCTTTGAAATCCTTGGTCCGACAGGAGAGTTCGAGGCCGAAGAGTTCTTGCGTCATGGACTGGGTCAGCGTTGCATGCTGACCGTAATGGATAGCTTGCTTGGCCAGGCCGAGCGCCACCGTGGGCCCGGCAGCCAGTCGTGCCAGTAGTTCCTCGCAGCTGTCGTCGAGCTCTGCGGGGCTGACGGCGCGGTGGATCAACCCCCAATCCGCGGCGTCTGTGGCACTGACTTTGTCACCGAGCAGCAGCATCTGCTTCGCGCGAGTCAGCCCGATCAGGCGGGGGAGTAGCCAGCTGGCACCCGAATCCGGGCTGAACCCGCGGGCCGCAAACGGCTCCCAGAACACCGCGTCGGTGGCAGCAACGGTGAAGTCAGCGGCCAGGGCCAGATTGCACCCGAGGCCCACGGCGAATCCCCGCACGCTGCAGACGACGGGCAGCTGGACGCTGTGCACCAGTTCGATTACGCGATGAGCGGTGTGCGGAATGCGGCGGACGAGGTCACCAGTGCGCGGGCGTGGGTCGGCGCCGCTGTTGGTGGCAACCCAATCAGCGCCTGCGCAGAAGTCGTCGCCGGCGCCGCGGATGTGGATGGCCCGCAGCGTGTCATCGGTGGCGGCGTCGGTCATTGCGGCGACGAACGTCTCGATCATGTTATGGCTCAACGAGTTGCGCTGCGACGGGCGGTCGAGCGTGATTCGCAGCACCGCGCCGTCCCGGCTCGCGCTGAGCGAGCCGTCGGCCGCCGTGGAGTCCAGGTCTTGACTCACTGTCAAATCCGCCCTTCCCACGCCGATACGGTTACCTCTACAGTAGGCTATACAATTGCTGCACTGTATAACTTAGCAAGGAAAGCCCGGCGACGGAACAGCTGCATCAGGAAGAGGGCTTATGGGCGAACGTCAAACAGGGGCCGTTCCCGCGCGGACGGGCGCCGACAGTGCCCGATTCGGCGAAGCTCCCCTTGCGCAGACCGTCGCAACGGCCGGCGCGATCCGCCGACTCAGCTCGCTGCTGCTGTCGTTGGAACATGCCCATCCGACAGTGGATGCGATTCTCGCGCAGATCAGCGATTGGGAACGGGAGCTGAGCACGGCGGTTCCGCCGGACAGCACGCCGCGAATCGGTTCGGACGACTCGGCCGACAATGGCAGCCGGCGCGTCTACCTCGATCACGCGACGGACATCGGTGCGTTCAACCCCTGCTTTCCGGAATACCGCTTCAATCACCTCGACGCCGACACCGCGTCCGGCCAGGTCACATTTCCGCTGGTTTACGAGGGCCCACCGGGCTTGGTTCACGGCGGTTTTCTTGCGGTGTTCTTCGACTGCGTCATGCAGCACCAGAATTGCCTTGCGGGACTGTCCGGCAAGACCCGGTCGCTACAGGTGACCTTCCGTCGGCCAACGCCCGTGCTGACCGACTTACGTTTCGATATCGCCCGGTCCGAGGTAGATCGCGGCATCGCGTCGACGGCGCGGTTGCTTCTCGACGACGAGGTGCTGTGCATCGGTGAGGTCAACACACTGGCGCAGACACCGGACAAGTTGACCGGATTTCGATTCGGCAAGCGACGACCCGAGAAGACCTGACGTGGCTTTGCAGCGCTTTCGCCAACCCCGCGTCGCAGAAATCGTCGCCTCGAAGTTGCGCGACGACATCTTGTCCGGCCGCCTGAAGGAGGGCGATGTCCTGCCTTCTCAGGAAAGCCTGTTCGGCGAATTCGGAGTGAGCCCACCGGCGTTGCGGGAGGCAATCCACATCCTGGAGACCGACGGGCTGATCTCGGTGCGGCGCGGCAATGTCGGTGGAGCGGTCGTCCATCATCCGACGGCCGAACGGACCGCGCACATGATCAGCATGGTTCTGCAGGCGAGGTCCGCGACGCCGGTGGACGTCAGCGAGGCACTGATGCATCTCGAGCCGATCTGCGCGGGGATGTGCGCCGCACGTGGCGACCGGATGACCGAAGTGGTGCCCTATCTGCAGAACGAAATCGAGATCCAGACCACCCAATTCGACGATGTGTCACAGTATGTGCCCAATGCGCGCCGGTTTCACGAGACGCTGGTCTCCCGATGCGGCAACGAGCCGATGATCCTGCTGATCGGCTCGTTGGAACTGATCTGGTCTGCGCACGAGTCTTCGGTTTGGTCCGATGACGGCGAGCCGACGCCGATGGTGGACAAGACCAAGCGAGCCGCGCTGCGCGACCATCAGCGTCTACTCGACGCTATTCGCGATGGCAATCCGGCAAGGGCGATCCGGCTGGCACAGGATCACCTGGCCGCGGCTCGGCGCAAGACGCTTGCTTTCGACACCGACAAAACCATTGAGGCGAAACGGATGTCGAATATCGGTCTGCGACTGGACGTGGGCGCCGCATATAACGGCCGACCAACGAACAGAAAGGAGTCCGGCGCATGACAGTCTCGGACGCTTCAGATGGCCGCGTTCTGTTCGATGTCGATTCCGAAAAACGAATCGCCACCATCACTTTCAACAACCCCAAACAGCGCAATTCGTACGACGCCAGCATGCGTGACGCCATCGCCCGATGTCTGGACCGGGTGGCCGAGGACGACGATCTGACCGTGGTGCTGCTGCGTGGAGCCGACGGGGTGTTCAGCACCGGGGCGGACATGAACAACGCGTACGGCTGGTACGGCGAGCAAGGCGCCAAAGAGGCAAAGCGTCGGCCCAGTCAGCGCCGCCGACTGACCGTGGACCGTAAGTCGTTTGGCTTCTACCACAACCTGATGGGCTTTCCCAAGGTCACCGTGGGGGAGATCAGCGGCTACGCGCTCGGTGGTGGGTTCGAGATGGCGTTGATGACCGATATCTCGGTAATCGCTCGCGATACGAAGATCGGCATGCCGGCCACTCGCTTCCTCGGACCCGCGCTGGGTAGCCTGCACATGTTCTTCCATCGGTTGGGGCCGGTGCTGGCGCGCCGCCTTTTGTTGACCGGCGACATCATCGAGGCCGGCGCCATCGAGCACCTCGGAATCTTCACTGACACTTGCGATCCGGGCCTGGCGCCGGCTCGGGCCCGGTACTGGGCGGAGAAGGCCGCGAAAATGCCGGCCGATGGCGTGGTGATCGCCAAAGAGGCATTTCGGCTCGTCGAGCAGATCCAGGCTTACCAGGGTGAGGAAGTGGCCAGCTACCTATTCCACGCGTACGGAACCAATCTGCAATTCGCGCCAGGGGAGTTCAACTTCGTCAAGACTCGAGCGGAGCACGGCACCAAAGCGGCGTTCCGACTGCGCGACGAGCATTTCAACGTGCCTGAGCCTGAGACCCCGTAACGGTTTCCGCCCCCGTTAACGCGATGCTTTGGCTCGTCCACGGGAGGCACTCGACTTCGCCGGTTTGCGTTGCCGGCCAGTCGACTTCGACCGCTGCTCAATAAGGAGACTGGCGTGGTCGAGAATGCAGTCCAGGCCGTATTCGAAATTGTTGTCGTCGGGCGCGCCGATGTGGTGGCCCTTTGCGGTCATTTGGGCCAGCAGCGGCGCGGTTTCGGGGTCGATGATCATGGCGCCCTCGATGGTGCGTGCCCCGTTCTCCGTCGCCTGGTTCTTCTCCTGAAGCCGATGCAGCACCACCGAACCTCGTACGTGTACCGACACCGCGGAATAGGTGTCGAAGGCTTCTTCGGGCGACAGTCCCGCCTCGACCAGACCAGCGATCGCCTTCTCGATCTCCTGGACGCCCAGTCGGGCGGCTCTGGGACTGAGGGCCGACCTGATCAAGATCAGATCGCAGAGTATTGGGTTGCCCATGAACGTTTTTCGCATCGAGCGAGCGTGATTGCGCAGTGTCTCGCGCCAGTCGCTGGCTTCGACGTACGGGGTGGCGAACACATACTTGCGCAAGGCGCGGTCGGTCATCGCGTTGAGCAGATCGTCCTTCTTGCGGAAGTACCAGTAAATGCTGGTGACACCCACGCCGAGATGCTTGCCGAGCAGCGGCATGCTCAGGTTATCGATCGACACTTGCTCTGCGAGCTCGAACGCGCCGCTGATGATGTCGTCGGGATTGATGGACCCGCGTTCGCGTCGCTGACGCTTCTCGGCGGTTGCTTGCTTGGCCACTGCCGCCACCTCCATCAAGATCAATGCTGCGCATGCCGTTCCGGCTTCGCGGCCGCCTGCGTCGAATCTACCGGCAGCCGCCCGGTGATCTGCGGTTACGCAGCCGTGTCGCGTTCCCCGTCTGCTACTGTAATACCTATCGTAGGCTTTTTGATACGCATGGTGGCAAGCGAACGGTAACCGGGTATTTGCCATGGATTTGGGGCTGACAAACTCCACCGCAGTCGTCGTCGGCGGTGGGCGCGGCATGGGACTGGCCGCCGCGCGCTGCCTGGCAGACGACGGTGCCCGGGTCGCGATCATCGCCCGGTCCCGGGCTGACCTCGACCGCGCGACCGAAGACTTGACGAATCGCGGCAGCCCCGATGCGCTCGGGCTGGTAGCCGACATCCGTGACGCCGATCAAATCAACGGTGTGTTCGCCGAGCTCGGTGACCGGTGGAACGGCGAGCTCAATGTGCTCATCAACGCGGTCGGCCCGGGCGCGGTAGGCAGCTTCGAAGATCTCACCGATGAGCAGTGGGATCAGGCTTTCGACGACGGCGTAATGGGCATGGTGCGCTGCGTGCGCGCGGCTCTTCCGCTACTTCGCAAGGCGGCGTGGGCGCGGATCGTCAACTTCTCGGCGCACTCCACCCAGCGCCAAAGCGTGATCCTGCCGGCTTACACCGCGGCCAAATCGGCGCTGACAAGCGTCTCCAAAAATTTGTCGCTGTTGCTGGCCAAAGACGAGATCCTGGTCAACGTGGTGTCGCCGGGCAGCATCGCGTCCGAGTCGCTGGTCGGCTGGGCCAAGTCGGTCGGCGTCGACGGTGACGATCCCTACCAGCTGATGGACGCCATCGCCAAGCACTTCGGGCATCCCGCTCACATGCCACGAGCCGGGCTGCCGGACGAAATGGGTTCAGTAGTAGCGTTTTTGGCGTCGCGCCGCAATTCCTACATGACCGGAGCGAACATCAATGTCGACGGCGGTTCGGACTTCACCTGACGGTCGGCCGACTGGAAGGAGTCGATGATGGCCACAGCCGGCGAGGCACGCGGTTGGGCGCGCAGCGCTTTGCGGGGAATCGGCGATTCCCTGTACACACCGTTCTGCGGCACCGACGGTGACGACATCGACTGGGACGCTTACCGGGCGCTGATTCGCTACTGCGTCAGCGATCTTGGGCACCCGCTGTTATGGTGCACCAGCGGTATCGCGGAGTTCTGGTCGCTGACGCTCGACGAGCGAAAGCGCTTGCTGGAGGTGGCGATCGAGGAAGCCCGAGCCGCCAACCCGGACATCGTGGTGCAAGCTTGCACGGCTGCCATGTCGGCCAAGGACTGCCTGGATCTGACACTGCATGCCCAGCACGCCGGCGCCGACATCGCCTACATCCAGACTCCGATGATGGAGGCTCACGGCGGCGAAGGCGTGCTGCGGTTCTTCCAATACATCGGTCAGCGCACCGATATTGCCCTGGGCATGTTCAACTCACCCTCCTCCGGATACGTGTTGACGGCGGCCGAAGGCGCACGGATCTACGACGAGGTCCCAGCCGTCTGCGCAACCAAGGAGGGCGCCTTCCGCCCGGCGAACAGCCGTTTGTTGCATGAATTGGCGCCCGGCCTGGTGATCTGGGAGTGCGAGAAAACCGTGTACCGCGCCGGATGGCTGCGCGAGGGGATCGTCTGCCCGGCCCAGCTCGGCACTGCCGGTTACCTGTTCGAGACGCCGCAGCGGCCGCTGCTCTCCGAGTATTGGGACCTGGTGTGCAACGACAAGCTCGTCGAGGCGATGGACTACGGCCGCGAATCAGGGCTCGACCAATTCGACATCGACCTCGGATCGTGGTTCACCTGCTATCCGGGTCGGGCGGATTACTTCACGCATTGGGGTGGCGCGTTCAAGTACGCCGCTTCGGTGCTCGGCCTGCCGATCGGCGCCTACCCGCATTCCCGGCCGCCGCAAGCAAAGTTGCCGCCGGAGGCCAAAGCTCAGATCGAAAAGGCCTATCGGCGCCTGGGGCTAGTGCCTGCCTAGCGATGTTGTGGAACGCGGTACCGATAGGTATACAGTATGGGCATAAGCTTTCAAGGGTTGGCCGCGAGTGGCCACTTAAAACACGCCGTCGACGGATTTGCGTGCCATAACTGGCCGCTGGGCGACAGGAGGATCACATGAGCACCGCGGACGACGTCGTCGCGGACCCCGCCCAAGACGAGGCAGTGATCTATGAGGTGACTGCGAGCGGTGTCGCGGTCCTAACGTTGAACCGGCCGGATCGACTCAACACCTGGGGCGGTGACATCGCCACCGCGTTCTATGCAGGATTGGACCGCGCCGAAGAAGACGCGGCCGTTCGGGTGATCGTGCTGACCGGTCGCGGTAAGGCGTTCTGCGCAGGAGCGCAGTTGGGTGCAGTGGGAAGTGTCACGCAGTCGATTCAGAAGACCGACCAGGGCAAGCTGTCACGCCTCGTCGGGGACCGGCAGCCTTACCACCTGACAACGCTGTGCAAGCCGGTCATTGCGGCCATCAACGGATCTTGTGTCGGTATCGGTCTGACGCAGGCGCTCATGTGCGACGTGCGGTTCGCCGCAGCGGGAGCCAAGTTCGCTGCGTCATTCGCGCGTCGTGGCCTGATCGCCGAATACGGCGTCTCGTGGATCCTTCCGCGACTGACGGGCTGGGGCGTCGCACTCGATCTGTTGTTGAGCGGCCGGACCTTCCTTGCCGATGAAGCGGCAGACCTCGGACTGGTCAGAGAGGTGGTACCGCCCGAACAGCTGATGAAGCGCGCCATGGACTTCGCCGAAGACATCGCCCAAAACTGCTCGCCGGCATCCATGGCCATCATCAAGCGACAGACTTACGGTGATGCCATGCGCGAGGTAGTGCAAGCGAGTTCACGGGCCGAAGCCTTGCTGCACGAGTCGCTGCAACGTCCCGATGTCATCGAAGGGATCACCAGCTTCCTTGACAAGCGAGCGCCGAGTTTTCCCGGGCTAAGCGCTTCGACGATGGCCACGAACGACTTTTGCGGTACCGGAAAGGACGATCATGGGGAACTTGGGCTATAAGGCGATCGACGTCGACAACCACTACTACGAACCGCTGGATGCTTTCACCCGGCATCTAGACAAGAAGTTCCGCCGAAGGGGCGTGCAGATTTTCAGCGACGGCAAGCACACCCAGGCGATCATCGGGGACCGAGTCAACCGCTTCGTCCCTAACCCCACATTCGACCCGATCATCGAGCCGGGCTGCCTGGATCTGCTGTTCCGCGGTCAGATTCCCGAAGGTGTCGACCCGGCATCGCTAATGAAGGTCGAGCGACTCGAGGCGCACCCCGAATACCAGAACCGCGACGCACGCATCGCAGTGATGGACACCCAGGGCATCGAAACGGTGTTCATGTTGCCGACGTTCGCGTGTGGCGTCGAAGAAGCGCTCAAACACGATGTCGAGGCGACGATGGCGTCGCTTCATGCGTTCAACCTGTGGCTCGATGAGGACTGGGGCTTCGACCGGCCTGACCACCGCATCATCGCTGCGCCCATCATTTCGCTCGCCGATCCCGACAAGGCCCTCGAAGAGGTGGAATTCGTCATGGGGCGCGGCGCGAAGCTGATACTGGTGCGGCCTGCGCCGGTGCCCGGTGTGGTCAAGCCGCGGTCGTTGGGCGATCCCCTCCATGATCCGGTGTGGGCCGCGCTGGCCGAGGCGGGCGTTCCGGTGGGCTTCCACTTGAGTGATAGCGGCTACCTGCAGATAGCCGGAATGTGGGGTGGCAGATCCACTTTCGAGGGGTTCGGCGGGTCGGAGCCGTTGGAGCAGATACTCACCGACGATCGGGCTATCCACGACACAATGGCCTCGATGATCGTGCACGGCGTGTTCACCCGCCATCCGAAACTCAAGGCGGTCAGCATCGAAAACGGTTCATACTTCGTCCACCGGCTGATCAAGCGCATGAAGAAAGCCGCTAACAGTCACCCACGGCTGTTCCCCGAGAATCCGGTGGAGCAGCTACGTAACAATGTCTGGATTGCGCCCTACTACGAAGACGACCTGACCGAGTTGGCCTCGGCAATCGGCGTCGAGAAGATCC
>NZ_JBAPPI010000087.1:0-3504 GCF_049280035.1 Mycobacterium sp.
ATCCAATGGGCGTCCTCGATCACGAACACCCGCGGCGTGGTCCGCGCCAGTGACGCCGCATTGATCAGCGCGGTCAGTCGTCGTCTACGCGCATCGGGGGCGATATCCGGGAGAGCATCCGAAGGATCGCGGATGCCGAGCATGTCGTCGAAAAGCACCAGATCCGCGGGGTCGGCGCCGGGGATCTGGGCGCGCACCTGTGCGCGGGCCGCTTCCCCGCTAAGCTCCTCGATCCCGAACGCGGCCCGCAGCAGCGGGGCCACCGCAAAAGACGCGATGTCGCTGGCATGAGACTGACAAAACGTCGAAAACACTTCTGCGCCACGGCCCACGGCGATCGCCACAATCTCGGCAACGATGCGGCTCTTGCCGATACCAGATGGGCCGACCAGCGTGACCACACACCCGCGGCCGCTGATCGATCGGTCCAACATGCCGGTCAGCGCGGCCATTTCCCATTCGCGCCCCACCAACGTGGATTCTCGACGGCCCCGGCCCCGGCGCCGGGGCTGCGCGGCCAGCCCCAGCAGACGGCGTGCGCGCACCGGCTGGTTAACACCCGTGATGCGCACCACCTCCGGCTCACCGAGGACCGTGGCATCCTCGACCAGCCGCGCGGTGGACTCGCTGAGCATCACGCCGCCCGGCGGCGGCGCCGATGCCATCCCCTGCGCCATCCCAACCTGATCACCAATAGCGGTGTAACCTCCAGGGCCGGAGCCGATTTCACCGGCTATCACCTGACCGGAATTCAGCCCTACCCGTACCGTCAATCCCACGCCGTCGGAGGCTTCGATTTCGGCGGCCAGTTGCTTAGCCTTCTGCTGAATGCCCAATGCCGCCAAACACGCACGAAAAGCGTGATCCTCCAACGCGACCGGCGCACCGAACAAGGCCCTGATCCCGTGACCGGTGAATTTGTCGACCGTGCCGCCGTAGCCTTGGACCACCGCGGCCAAGCGGGTGACCAGGTCGGTCATGATCTCGCGCGACCGCTCGGCGCCCACCGCCGCGGCGATTTCCATCGAACCCACAACATCGGCGAACAACACCGTCACCTGCTTGTACTCCGCCGATTCGGCGGCCGGCGCAATGAGCGAACCGCAATTGTCACAAAACCGGGCGCCCTCCCTCACCTGGGTGCCACAGGCCCTACACGACGTAGCCGCCGCCATCATGCCGACCGCAAATCGCTAGTCGCCGAGCGGACCTCCATGTGAATCACCCCCCGAACATCATGGCACCACCGGCGCCCCCTAACGGGAAAACGCTGCGGGACGCTGCTAGAGCTGCGGGTCCGACTTAGGCTTGGTGGGGCCGTGGAAGACGAAATCGTGGTCGCCGATGCGGATGTGGTCGCCGTCGTTGAGGGTGGCGGTGGAGCGGATGCGCTGGTGCTGTACTTGGACGCCGTTGGCCGATCGGAGATCGTTGATGATGTAGTTGGTGCGGCTATTGATGCTGTAGCTGGTACCGGTTTCGATGATCACCGCGTGGTGGGGGCTGACGTCAGCGTCATCGAGGACGATGTCATTATCGCGGAGCCGCCCGATCCGGGTGGCGACGGCCTGTAGTGGGTAGCGGCTACCGGAAGCTGCATCCAGATAGGCCACGGCCGCCTGGTCGGTGCCTCCGGTTTGTCCAGCGTGGTGCGACCCATCAGATGTTTTCGGCCCGAACGACTGGCTGGCCTCGTCACTTGGCGCGGGCTTAGCCGGGTTATCAAGGATCGTGTCGATCTCTCGGACTATCGAATCGATGACCTCTTTGCGCTCCCGCAGGGTCCGCAACAACTCGCGAATCTCCTCGGAGATGTCGGGGTCGTCCTCGTTGCGGAGTGCTTCACGCAGCTCCGCTATTACCGATGCCTGCGCCTCGTGCGTAAGTTTTGCGGTGCCGCGGATCGCCGCGCCCAGCCGCAATAGGTGCTCGTAGGGGATCGGTGGGGGTTCGGGTAGCGGGTCGGGCAGCTCGGCGTGCCGCAGTCCCCGCTCGTACACCGCCGAAACCAGCGCGATTCCGCTGCGTCTGGTCGAGTCCTGGTACTCGACAAGCTGCTTGGTGAAGATCGGGTCGGTCCGACGCGTGCTCACCTGCCCGACCTGCACCGGCAAGATCGGCAACCCGAGCGCCTCGGCGTATCCGAGTTCGGTCCGACACGGCTTGGACCGCAACGAGTTATCCGACAATGCAAACACGAAAACGGTGGACGAACGGATCTGCGCAAGTATCTCGGGCCACCACGCATCACCGCCGCTTAGGTCGCGGTCGAGCCAGACTTGTTGGCGAGCCTGCGCCAGATCCGCAGCCAGGGATTGCACCGCAGCATCGTCCTGGCGCGCATAGCTGATGAAGACCTTCATATCATCGTCTCGGCCGTCGCCATATGTCCTTGGAAGCCAAGCGATGTCGCCATCTGGCGGTAGTGCTGAGCGAATTCGCGATAGTCGGCCAGTTCACCACGTGCCTGGGCCAGCAACGCCCGCAGCCTCAACAGCGCCACCTCAAACAGGATGAATCCCGGCTCCGTCGGTACGGCCGCAAGCCGGTCGACCGCGGCCTGCGCTTCCTGCACATCAGCGTCGGTCCCGCGGGCCAACAGCGATTCGATAAGAACGGTGACGGCGGCGCCGCAGAACTCTATTTCCTCTGTGTCGTATTGCTGCTCGACCACCGCCCTCGACAACTCGATAGCGCCGACCATATCCCCGGTTCTAATCTTCTCTTTCGCGTATTGGAGATCGACGATCGGCACCATGTGCCCGTTGAACTGCTCCCGCAAGACGGCCTCACGAACCTGGGCAAGCAGGTCAAAGCCCTCGGTGCTTCGTGCGCAGTCCTGATGCACAAGAGTGACGCCCCGCACCATCCTGGCCATGGTCAGCGTGAAGTCTTCACCGGAGCGTTCCGCGATTTCCAGCATCTCGGCCGTCTCCTGCAGGAATCCGGCATCAAACAGCAAGACTCCATTTGCTATGCCCCAGCCATAGCCGTACATCATCACTGTGGCTCGTATTTGGGGGTCGACCGTGCGCACCATGGCCAGTGCCCGGTCGATGTCGTCTTTCCATCCGGGCATCCCCAGGCAGCATCGGGCGGTGCCGCGGGCTGCGATCGAGGCCGCCAACGGCGATCCGAAGATGAGGTCACCCTTGCGGTCGTCGTCGTCGGCCAGATCGATGCACAGCTGGGCCAGCCGCAGCACTTCGGCCGCCTCCCCGGTGAAGCGCTTGGCGGCCATGGCCGCGTACATCAACGCCACCGTTAGCGTCGGATCGCCGATGGATTCGATCAGGCTGGTGTATTCGGAAGCCAGCTGCGACGCTTCGTGGTAGCGCCCGTGGATAAGCAGCGTCGTCACCTGGCCCGACATCCCAATCACCAGTGACACCTTGTCATCGGCGGCCGCAGCCAATTGACGCAGTTCCTCAAAGCCGGTGTCGTCGATGTTGCCCATCGCCCGCCACGAACTGCCACACAACAGCGTCCGGGGCGCGACGCGCA
>NZ_JBAPPI010000088.1:0-6997 GCF_049280035.1 Mycobacterium sp.
CGGCCGCGCGGGATTGGCAGCGTTCGAAGGTCTACGCGGCCGAGGAGTTCGTCCGGACGCTGTTCGACCGCGCCGCTGAACACAGGTCAGTCAGCGTGCAGTTCTTCGGCGAGCAGTTGACGCTGCCGCCAGAGGCGCGGTTCGCGTCGGTCCCAGCGGTGCAGCGTTACGTCGACGAGGTGCTGGCGCTGCCGGCGGTACGGCGACAGTGGCCGAACGTAGCCCCGCTGAAAGTGCGTGCGCGGCGGGCCGCCACCGCCGCTCACTACGAAAACCGCGACGGCGCAGGCGTTATCGCGGTCCCCGACCGTGCAGCGGCTGGCTGGGCGATGCGTGAGCTGGTGGTGCTACACGAGATCGCACATCATCTGTGCGACGCACAGCCGCCGCACGGATCGCAATATGTCGCAACGTTGTGCACGTTGGCCGAGCTAGTCATGGGGCCTGAACTCGGGCACGTCCTGCGGGTGGTCTACGCCAAAGAGGGCGTGCGGTAAGCCCGAGCGATTACCCGCTAGTCGACGGCGACCATCTCATCGCCGCAGGTGCACCGATACGGCTGGTCCGCGCCGGCGCAGTGGCATTCGACCTCAATACGAACCCGGCAGCCACAGCCGTCGTGGGAGCAGGTCAGTATTGTTCCGGCCTCGTTTGTCATCTCTCCACCCTTATCTATCTCGGGATTCAGTGGACACGTCGATCCTAGCATATACCCCCTAGGGGTATATGCTAGGAAGGGTTTTATGCAGTGGCGATCGGCGAAGGCGGCGGGCTAGCGTTGGCTCATGACCCAGAATCCGAGCCCTGCCGACGTTGATGCTTTCTTGGATACCACCGTGGTTGGCGACGATCCCGCGTTGTCTGCCGCCCGGGAGGCCAGCGATGCAGCGGGGTTGCCGCAGATCGCGGTGTCAACCCAACAGGGCAAGTTCCTCAGCCTTTTGGCCGCTGCGATCAAGGCTCGCCGCATTCTGGAGATCGGCACACTCGGTGGCTTCAGCACGATTTGGCTGGCGCGCGGCGCCGGTCCGGACGGGCGGGTGATAACGCTGGAATATGAGCCCGTGCATGCCCAGGTGGCGAAGGCCAATATCGACCGCGCTGGTGTCGGCGATCAGGTTGAGGTGGTGGTCGGTCCCGCGTTGGAGACCCTTCCGACCGTGACCGAAGGCCCCTTCGACCTGGTGTTCATCGATGCCGACAAGGTAAATAACGCCGCCTACCTGGAATGGGCTGTCCGGCTGACGCATCCCGGCTCAGTTATCGTGGTGGACAACGTCATTCGGGATGGCGCGATCCTGTCATCGGATCCAGACGACGTAGTGCGGGCGACGCGACGGACGCTGGAGATCATGGGGCAGCATCCGGAGCTTGATACCGCAGTGCTCCAGACGGTCGGGGCAAAGCATTGGGACGGCTTCGCCCTGGCCTTGGTGAAGTAAAGCGTCGCGGCGCCAGCTCGTTGACGGCCTGTTGGGCCTTCTTACCCGCCCTGGGGCGTCGCGGCGTCGAGCAGCGCGCGCACAGTCGTATAGATCTGCCGGGCGGCATCTTCGATGGTGCTCATGGGTTGCAGCATATGGCTGAAGGTCAAGCGGACGTCGACTTCGACGACCGCGTCCAAGAGCCGGTCGATCGGATCCGGAAGATCATAGAAATCCCGAGCGGCCGCGGCGATCATGTCCATCGCACCGCGCCAGATGGGTGTCGGTCCCGCGGTCAGTAGCGGAGTCAGGCCGACCTCCGTGTCGCGAGCGCGGGTAAGGCTCGCTTTGACCAGGGGGTCGTCGGCGCCGGCGCGCAGGGTAAAGGCCGCGCCAGCCGCAAGACCGGCGGCCACGTCGTCGGGGTGGCCATGCATCGCCGAAATGACCCCGGTGATGAATCGGTCGGTCTCCCTTTGGACCAGGGCCTGGCCCAGTGCCTGCTTAGCGCCGATCTCCTTGTACAGCACCTGTCGGCTGATGCCGACCGTGGCGGCGATGCGTGACATGTTCACCGCCTGCCAACCCTCGGCGCAGACCAGCGCATACGCCGCGTCCAAGACGCGGTCGCGCAGCAACTGGCGAACCTCGGCCTGAAAGTCCGGCGCTTCCGACATACCTCACAGCATACGACAAACTCGGTCAAGATGTCGTGATTGACACAACTACGCCAAAGGTGTATATGTTGCGTACAACTATTGGTTAGTTGTAATCAGGAGCGGACGCGAGGGTGAATCCGGATGGTTCCGTCATCGAGTCGTCGATGCGCTGCGGGCGAGAATGCACCGTGGAAGATCCCGCTTGCCCTGTCGCACCTGCGAACCGGGGTTAAGTCGCGGTGAGACTTCAACGGACCGACTTGGCGTGGCGCCCTCACCGGGAAGCGGTGATTGTTAATGAGGCGATGGCCCAACTGTCCGATCCACAGCGTGCCATGATCTACCGCTCCCATTACCTCGGGCGGACGACGACACAGATCGCGGCAGAACTGGGGACCAACGGCGAGGTCGTCAAACATGAACTGCACCGCGCGTTGCATGCACTGCGGATGACCCTGCAAACCGCGGGCGGCATGGCCTAATCGGCAGGGCTTGAAAGCGGCTGCATTGCGGTTTGACGCTCGGTACGCCAGCCGCTTTTCGTTTGCTGGCGGTCGCTTGGCAAGCGTAATCTTGAAACGGATGGATGGGGTTGCAGCGGGCCCAAAAGGCTTGCTGCATAACAGAAAGGTCACAAAATGAGCACAGTCCATTCATCAATCGATCACCACCCTGATCTGTTGGCTCTGCGTGAGCGCTACGAGCGTGCGGCAGAGTCGATGACCGCGCAGGGCACCTTCGGCGTCACGTTGCTGACTGCGGTGTATGCAGCCCTGTCGCCATGGATTGTCGGATTCGCAGGAACGAGACCGCTTGTGGTCAGCGATTTCACCGTCGGACTCGTGTGCGTGGCGCTGGCGTTCGCGTACGCGATGGCGTTGGACCGCAGCCACGGCATGACCTGGACGCTGCCGGTCTTCGGTGTATGGCTCATCGTCTCGCCCTGGATCCTTCATGGTGTCTCACCGCACGGCGGCATGATCTGGTCGAATGTGATCGCAGGTGCGGTCCTGACGCTGCTGGGCTTGAACGCGATGTACTTCGGTATGCGCGCTCGTAGCTCAACATCCGCCTAGACGGATGCCGAATTAACTGTCCTGGCCGGAGGATACCGGCCGGGAGAGGAAGTTGCGGCCCGCAGCTAGCTGCAGACCGCTCCGATGGCGGCCGAACCCACCAGCTTGACGTACTTGGCCAGGACGCCGGTGCTGTAGCGCGGTGGCAGCGGAGTGAAACCCTCACGGCGGGAAGCGAACTCGTCGGGGTCAACCAGTACGTCCAAGGTGTTCTTGGCGACGTCGAGTCGGATTCGGTCGCCGTCGCGCAGGAAAGCGATCGGCCCACCGTCGACTGCCTCGGGCGCGACGTGTCCCACGCACAGACCGGTGGTGCCGCCGGAGAACCGGCCGTCGGTCAGCAGCAGCACGTCCTTACCGAGGCCGGCGCCTTTGATAGCCCCGGTGATGGCGAGCATTTCGCGCATCCCGGGCCCGCCTTTGGGGCCCTCGTAGCGGATCACCACCGCGTCGCCGTGCGTGATGGTGCCGTCGGCCAATGCATCCAGCGCGGCCCGCTCCTGGTCGAAAACCCTTGCGGTGCCTTCGAACACGTCGGAGTCAAAGCCCGCGGTCTTGACCACCGCGCCCTCGGGCGCCAGCGACCCGTGCAGGATAGTGATCCCGCCGGTGGGGTGGATCGGATGGTCGAGAGCGCGCAGCACTTTGCCGTCGGGATCCGGTGGGGCGATGTGCGCGAGGTTTTCGGCGATGGTGCGGCCGGTCACCGTCAAGCAGTCGCCATGCAGCAGGTCGGCATCCAGCAGGGCTTTCATCACCACCGGGACACCGCCGATGTGATCGACGTCGGACATCACGTGCCGGCCGAATGGCTTGACGTCGGCGAGGTGCGGCACGCGTGACCCGATGCGGCTGAAGTCTTCTAGCGACAACTTGACTCCCGCCTCGTAGGCGATCGCCAACAGGTGCAGCACCGCGTTGGTCGAGCCGCCGAAGGCCATCACCACCGCGATCGCGTTGTCGAATGCCTCTTTGGTGAGGATGTCGCGGGCGGTGATGCCGCGCCGCAGCAATTCGACGACGGCCTCGCCGCTATGCCGCGCAAAGCTGTCGCGGCGACGATCAGTCGCCGGCGGTGCCGCGCTGCCGGGCAGCGACATGCCCAGTGCCTCAGCGGCACAGGCCATGGTGTTGGCGGTGTACATACCGCCGCACGCACCTTCGCCGGGGCAGATGGCGCGCTCGATGGCGTCCACGTCCTCGCGCGGGATCAGGCCGCGGGCACACGCGCCGATCGCCTCGAACGCGTCGATGATGGTCACCTCGCGCTCGCTGCCGTCGGACAGCTTGGCGCGGCCCGGAAGGATTGTGCCCGCGTAGAGGAACACCGACGCCAGATCCAGTCTCGCCGCGGCCATCAGCATGCCGGGCAGCGACTTGTCACACCCGGCCAGCAGTACCGAACCATCGAATCGCTCAGCCTGCATCACTGTCTCGACGCTGTCGGCAATGATTTCGCGAGACGGCAGCGAGAAGTGCATGCCCTCGTGACCCATCGAAATCCCGTCGGACACCGAAATCGTGCCGAACTCCAGCGGATAGCCACCCGCGGCGAACACGCCCTCCTTGACGGCCTTGGCCAATCGGTCCAATGACAGGTTGCAGGGCGTGATCTCATTCCACGACGACGCCACGCCAATCTGCGGCTTGGCGAAGTCGTCGTCGTCCATGCCTACCGCCCGCAGCATGCCGCGCGAGGCGGCCTTTTCCAGGCCGTCGGTCACTTCGCGACTGCGGGGTTTGATGTCGACGGCGGGCGACGGGTCGTTGGTTTGCGGCATTAGCCAAGTATGCGCGAGCTGCCAGGCTGGCCCAAAATCATTTAGATACCCCGCTGGGGTATCGGATATGCTGGCGGGAAGCCGAATCACAGGGGCGGCGTCGAGAAGGCGCAACCCGAGATTGACAATGGTTTCAACATCGGCGCCGTCACAACGGCCCGGGGAAGCCTAGCCAAGATGCTGGAGAGCAAATGACACCCGCACGCGGATACTCGTCGCAGAAGGACAACTACGCCAAACGACTGCGGCGCATCGAGGGGCAGGTGCGTGGCATAGCCAAGATGATCGAAGACGACAAATACTGCATCGACGTCCTCACCCAGATCAGCGCCGCCAACAACGCGCTGCGGTCGGTAGCGCTGAACTTGCTCGACGAGCACCTCGGACACTGCGTTAGCCGCGCGGTCGCCGAGGGCGGTACCGAGGCCGACGAAAAGCTCGCCGAAGCGTCGGCCGCCATCGCGCGACTGGTCCGGTCCTGATCGTTAACGCAATGAGTGCTTTGAATGGTTGAGCATGGTTGAGTAGGGGCCGTGGGGCCAGCCCGTGCCGACGGAGCAGCGCGATCGCGTCGCTGGTGGAATGACCCCCCATCGCGCGCCGCCATCGACGAAGGCCGGGCCGCTCCGGGCGGACCGTGGACGCCGCGGATTGCGGTGCAGTTGGCGGTACTGGCCGCCGCGGCCTTCATCTATGTCACCGCCGAAATCCTGCCGGTGGGGGCGCTGCCGGCGATCGCCCGAGGCCTGCACGTCAGCGTGCCCGTCGTCGGCACGCTGCTGGCCTGGTATGCGCTGGTGGCGGCCGTAACCACGATTCCGCTGGTCCGTTGGACCGCGCACTGGCCGCGGCGCCGGGCGCTACTGATGTCGTTGGCGTGCCTGACCGCCTCCCAGTTCATTTCGGCGGTGGCACCCAACTTTGTCGTGCTGGCCGGTGGTCGAGTGCTCTCGGCGATCACGCACGGTCTGATGTTGTCGGTCATCGCGCCGATCGCCACCCGGCTGGTTCCGGCCAGCCACTCCGGACGCGCGACAACGATGATCTACGTCGGCATCAGCCTGGCGGTGGTGGTGGGCAGCCCCGCCACGGCGGCGATGAGCTTGCTGTGGGGTTGGCGGGTTGCCGTCGCAGCGGTGGCCGTGGTGGCCGCCGTGGTGACCGTGGCCGCCTGGGTTGTGCTGCCGGTGCTGGCGTTCACCGACGAGCAACTGGCCCACGTCGGCCGGGGCGCCGGGCATCACCGCAATCGGCGGCTGGTCATCGTGAGCTTGCTCACAATGGTCGCGGTCACCGGCCATTACATCTCCTACACCTTCATAGCGGTGATCATCCGTGACGTCGTCGGGGTGCACGGACCGGATCTGGCCTGGTTGCTGGCCACCTACGGCGTCGCCGGCCTGTTGGCGATGCCGCTGGTGGCCCGACCATCGGACCATCGGCCCAGAGCGGCGGTCATCAGTTGCATGGCCGCGCTGTGGCTGACGTTTCTGGTGCTGATCGCCCTGACGCTGCATGGTGCGCCCACGGCGGCGAGCATCGTGATCGGCATTGCTGCGATCGCGTTTTGGGGTGCCACCGCCAATGCGGTGTCGCCAATGCTGCAGGCTGCGGCGATGCGCGCCGGAGCCGACGACCCAGACGGCGCGTCCGGGCTGTATATGGCGGCGTTCCAGATCGGCATCATGGCCGGATCCTTCGGCGGCGGGCTGCTCTACGAGCGCAGCGTGCTGGCGATGTTGGTCGCATCAGCGGTCCTGATCGGCGCCGCAGCTGCGGGGATGACCGCCGAGCGGCAGCTGTTTGACGTCCCCACCACGGGCCACCGGTAAGATCCATCCCAACGACCAACATCACCGCAGGTCAGCGGCCCAGACCGGGCTGCGGCGCCTGCTGAATCGACGCTGCCAGCCAGAAGCCGGTGTCACCGCTATGCATACTGGGTTGGGACGTGACTGGAGGGATACATATGTCGCGATGGACCAAAGGTCCTCTCGTCGCTGCGCTGAGCGCTGCGGGAATGACTGCTGTGCTGACCTTGGCCTGCGGCTCGGCGC
>NZ_JBAPPI010000089.1:0-5299 GCF_049280035.1 Mycobacterium sp.
TTTTCACGTGCTCGCCGGAGTACGCCGCGAGGCCGACGCCGAAGCGCTGCGTAGCTTGAGCATTGAGGGCATCGAACCGCGCATCCTCGACATCTCCGTTGAATCGGACATCGCCGCGATCGCCGACCGGGTCGCCCGCGATCCGCTGCACCGTCCGCTTCGTGCGCTGGTCAACAACGCCGGGATCGCGATCAATGCGCCAGTCGAAACGCTGCCGCTGGCCGAGTGGCGCCGGCAGTTCGAAGTCAATCTGTTCGGTCACATCGCGATGACCCAGGCGCTGTTTCCGGTCCTCCTGAGTAGCTCGGGCACTGTGGTGAACATCAGTTCCGTCGGCGGCAAGTTCGCCCTGCCGACTTACGGCGCATACGCCGGTTCGAAGTTCGCGCTCGAGGCGGTCAGTGACGCACTGCGCCGTGAGGTCAGCGATATCGGAATCAAGGTCGTCGTCGTCGAGCCCGGCGCAGTCAAGACCGAGATGGCGGAGCGTGGAATCGCCACCGCAGAAGGACTGAAGGCCAACATGACCGCGGCCCAACTCGCACGCTACGGCGATCTCACCGCAGCCATCGCGGCACAAGCCCGATCGTTCAACGACGTCGGCGCTTCGGCCGAACACGCGGCAAAGGTGATCGCCAAGGCCGCTACCGCATCTCATCCGCGGACTCGCTACACCATCGGACGTGACGCTGCGATCCTCGCGCGGTTAAGCCGACTCGTATCCGACCGAACGTTGGACCGCATCGTGCGCCTCAATCTTCGGTCGCACTACTCGAAGTCACCTCAGCCGAGCGCGTGCTTAGCCGGCTAGCCCCGGCGGCGATCAGCCGGAGACGTTGAGCGCCCGGCGTTTTGCCGGCGCGCCGGTGCCCACCCCGAAGAACCGGTATTCCGCGGGTTTGAGCGAGCGGGTGGACCGCCAGTACTGCCAGGTCATACCGCTCCACAGCGTTCGGTTGACGCCGTGCTCGTCGAGGTACCAACTGCTGCAGCCACCGGTGTTCCACACCGAGCCGGCCAGCTTGTCCTGCAGCTCGGCGTTGAACCGGTCCTGTGCGGAGCGGCTGGGCGCCAGCGCCTGCGCTCCGTACTTCTCGACCGTCGCGATCGCCTCGGCGACGTAGTGGATCTGCGACTCGATCATGAAGACCACCGAGGTGTGGCCCAGCCCGGTATTGGGTCCGAGCAGAAAGAACAGATTCGGCATGTCGGCGACCGCGATGCCGCGATGCGCCACAACACCCTCCCGGTTCCAACGGTCCACCAGATCCTCCCCGCGCTGGCCCTTGACATCGAGATAGGTGTAGGAGTCGGTGGTATGAAACCCGGTGGCGTACACGATGACATCGACCGGGTGCTCGACGCCATCGCCGGTGACGATGCCCCCGGGGGTGATACGCGCAATCCGCTCGGTGATCAGTGTCGTCTTCGGATTGGCCACCGCCTGGTAATAGTTGCCCGCGTAGAGGATTCGCTTGCACCCGGCCCGGTAGCTCGGCGTGAGCCTGCGGCGCAGGTTCTTGTCGCGAACGTTGCGCCAAATGTTCCACTTGCCGACCAATTCGACGGCACGCAGCAGACTCGGGCGTTGCGTCATGGCGTAGCCCAAACCCTCGAGCCCCCAGTAGATTCCCGACCGCACCGCCAGCCGCAGTCCCGGCACGTTCGCGAAGGCTCGACGCAACCCGTCGGGCAGTAGGCCGTTAGGCCGCGGCACCACCCACGGCGGAGTGCGCTGATACAGCTGCACCTCGGCCACGCCGGCATCGCGGCGCACCAACTCCGGCACAATCTGAATGGCACTGGCCCCGGTGCCGATCACCGCCACCCTCTTACCGGTCAGGTCGACACTGTGGTCCCACTGCGCGGAATGAAAAGCGGCGCCGCGAAATTCATCCATCCCTTCGATATCCGGTAGCCTCGGGATGTGCAGTGCACCGGCGCCTGAGATCAGAAACTGGGCCACATACTCCTGCCCGGAGACGGTGAACACGTGCCAGCGGTATTCGCCGTCGTCCCAATGCGCGCGATCGACCAGCGAGCCGAACCGGATGTAGCGGCGTAGCCCGTACTTGTCGGTGACGCCCTTGAGGTAGTCCAGGATCTCCGGCTGCGGTGAGAACAGCTTGCTCCAGGTGGCCTTGGGTTCAAATGAGAACGAGTACAGATGCGACGGCACGTCGCAGGCGCAGCCCGGGTAACTGTTGTCACGCCAGGTGCCGCCGATGTCGTCGGCCTTCTCCAGAATGACGAAGTCCACACCCTGGCGCTGTAGCGCGATCGCCATCCCCAGTCCGGCAAATCCGGTGCCGATGATGACCGCGCGGGTATGCACCGGCGGAGCCTGTGCGTCGGGCTGTGTCGTCGACTCGGCAATGCTCATTTGCGCCGCTCCTCCTCATCGCTTCGTCCCCCTCGCCGCTGCGCGGCTGGGGGCGCCCCCACTGCATCGTCGCCGGCGCGGCTCATCTTGGATCGATTTCCTTCTCAATTACCCGGTACCAACGGTATCGGAAAAGTGTTGTCGATGGCCGCGGCGATGTCAACGCCGCCGATGCTCAGCTGGCGGCGGAGTCGCGGGGCACCGCGTTGTGGACGGGCTGGTCGGGGTCCAGTTTGATGCCGAGCAGCTCGGCGGTGCCCTCGATGACCCCCATCATGATCGTGGTGAGGTGCTCGACGAACTTGTCGCGGGCCATCCGCCGCGGGCTGTCGGGGTCGGACCCCAACCACCAATCGGTGGCCGATGCCGCCGAACCGAATGCGGCGAACGCGGTGAGTTCGAACGCGGCGGGGTCCAATTCCATTTCGCGCAGCTCGTTGTTGAACATCTCGGCCATCGCCAGGGTGATCTCGCGGCCTTCGTTCAGCGTCCGCATCGTCGACTCGGACTGCTCCGGGAACCGGCCCTGGATAAAGAACCGCAGCACGTTGGGATGCTCATCGACCAGGTTGACGTACTCCTCCGCGCTGCGGTGGATGAGCTCGCGAACCGAGTTGGTGGCGAAGTCGATCGACGGGAAGACCGCCGCCCACAGCATGTCGCGCAGACGCTCCCCGATCGCCTGGAACAGGTCGGATTTGTCGGTGAAATGCCGGTAGATCTTGGGTTTGGCGGTACCGGCCTCTTCGGCGATCTCGCGGACGCTGAGTTCGGGCCCCAACCGGTCGATAGCGCGGAAAGCCGCTTCGACGATCTCACCGCGCACCTTCTTGCGGTGTTCGCGCCAGCGTTCGCTGCGCGCGTCGACCTTGACCCCCGGCTTCGCGCTGGGGTGGGGTCGGGGGGGCCGGGGAATTCTGACCACGTCAAGCACTTTACCGCGTCGAACCCCGCTGACCTGGGCAAGCCGCCCGGCCGCAATTCATGTCCGGCGAGGCGTCGAATCGTGTGCGTTTAAACCCTTGTCGAGTGTGCCCTTGATGCACACTTCTCCACCGAATCGCGTGCATCAAGGCCACACTCGACAGACGCTGAATCAGAGCGTGCCGACAAGGTCGGACCACAGCGCGCTGAAGTCGGCCGCGGCAGCGGGCGAGGTTTCGGCCGAGTGGTTGATGTAGGAGATCGACCCGGTCGGCGGCACCGCCTGCAGGTTCTGGTTGTAGATGCCGTGCGCCTGAACTGACTCTTTCAGCCTGCGCTGCAGTGAGGGGCCGGGCGTCCTTGTGCCGGTGACCACATGTGGTCAGGGGCCGGGGTCAGGTGGTGGCGTCGTGTGTGGCAGTGGAGCGGTCTTCGGCTGCCTCGGAGGGCTGATCACCTTGGGGCCGATCCGACTCACGATGCGGCTGCTCGTGCTGACCTGAATCCTCGGTTTTGCGGTTGCGTGGGTCGAGTTGGTCGGCTTGCTGCACCTTTGCGTTCACCTGGTCGCGCGCAGCCGCTGCTTCGTTCTGATGACTGGCGGCGCGCTCCTGCAGCCGCGCGGCTTCGGCCGTCTTTACTTCGGCCTCCGCCTGTGCGGCCCGTGCCTTGGCAGCAGCCTCCTGGCCGAGTGCTTCGCGGCGTTCCACCTTTGCGGTGTCTTCGAGAACTTGCTCGCGGATGCGATGAGCTTCGACTTGCCGGCGCCGACGGCGGCTTCTGCCGGCCAACGCGACGATCGCGGCGATGAGCAACAGCGCCACCATCACTGCGACGACAATCCATACGATGTTGCTGGTAGTCATAACGACTCCTCTGATCAGTCTCGCGCAATGCGAGCCAGACCCTTTGGATTGCCGTCGCCGCCGTTTTCAAACCCGCGCAGCCCTACAGCATGCAGGACACGCAGCCCTCGACCTCGGTTCCTTCCAGCGCCATCTGCCGCAGCCGGATGTAGTACAGCGTCTTGATGCCCTTGCGCCAGGCATAGATCTGCGCCTTGTTCACGTCGCGGGTGGTGGCCGTGTCCATGAAGAACAGCGTCAGCGAGAGACCTTGATCCACATGCTGGGTGGCCGCCGCGTACGTGTCGATGATCTTCTCGTAGCCGATCTCGTAGGCGTCCTGGTAGTAGTCCAGGTTGTCGTTGGTCATGTAGGGCGCCGGGTAGTAGACGCGGCCGATCTTGCCTTCCTTGCGGATTTCGACCTTGGACACGATCGGGTGGATCGACGATGTCGAGTGGTTGATGTAGGAGATCGACCCGGTCGGCGGCACCGCCTGCAGGTTCTGGTTGTAGATGCCGTGCGCCTGCACCGACTCTTTCAGCCGCCGCCAATCGTCTTGGGCCGGAATGCGGATGTCTGCGTCGGCGAAAAGCTGACGCACCTTCTCAGTCTTGGGTTCCCAGATCTGGTCGGTGTACTTGTCGAAGAACTCCCCCGACGCGTACTTCGATTGCGCGAAGCCCTTGAAGCTCGAACCGCGTTCGATCGCAATGCGATTCGATGCGCGCAGCGCATGGTAGAGCACCGTGTAGAAGTAGATGTTGGTGAAGTCGATGCCCTCTTCGGAGCCGTAGAAGATGTGTTCGCGCGCCAGATAGCCGTGCAGGTTCATCTGCCCGAGCCCGATCGCGTGCGAGTCGTTGTTGCCCTGCTCGATCGAGGGCACCGACCAGATGTGGGTCTGGTCGCTCACCGCAGTCAGCGCGCGGATCGCCACCTCGATGCTCTGGGCGAAGTCCGGCGAGTCCATCGTCTTGGCGATGTTCAGCGAACCGAGGTTGCACGAAATGTCTTTGCCCACTTTGGCATACGACAAGTCGTCATTGAATATCGACGGCGTGGAGACCTGCAGGATCTCCGAGCACAGGTTGGAGTGGGTGATCTTGCCCTCGATCGGGTTGGCCCGGTTCACCGTGTCCTCGAA
>NZ_JBAPPI010000090.1:0-10766 GCF_049280035.1 Mycobacterium sp.
GTGTAGAGCACCGGGTAGTACTCGTCGAGCCGGCGGGCGATGTAGTTGGCCGAGGTGATCGCAACCAGCGACGCGGCCCGCAGGCCCGGTGCACCCATCATCCGGATATACGCCCAGGTGATCGGCAGAATCGACGCTGACCCGTACGGCGCCGACGACACCGGAGGACCCTGCGGCAGGTCGTCGGCCAACGGATGCCCGGGCAGGAACGGCGCCAGATGCGAGCGCGCCGCCACCGGTCCGACGCCCGGACCGCCGCCGCCGTGCGGGATGCAGAACGTTTTGTGCAGGTTCAGGTGGCTGACGTCACCGCCGAACTTGCCGGGCCGGGCCAGCCCGACCAGCGCGTTGAGGTTGGCACCGTCGACGTACACCTGCCCGCCCGCGTCATGAACGGCGGCGCAGATCTCGGCGATATCGTGCTCGTACACGCCGTGCGTGGACGGGTAGGTGATCATCAGCGTCGATAGCCTCTCGCCGTGTTCGCTGACCTTGGCCCGCAGATCGTCGAGGTCGACATCGCCGTTGTCGCGGCAGGCCACCACAACTACCCGCATGCCGGCCAACGCCGCGGACGCGGCGTTGGTGCCGTGCGCGCTGGACGGAATCAGGCAGACGTCACGTTGCGGTTCGCCGCGGCTGGCGTGGTAGGCATGGATCGCCAGCAGCCCTGCGTACTCACCCTGCGATCCCGCGTTGGGTTGCAGCGAGACCGCGTCGTAGCCGGTCATCTGCACCAGCCAGGTCTCCAGCTCGGCGATCAGGCGCCGCAGCCCCGGGGTGTCCGACGCCGGGGCGAACGGATGCTGGTGCGCGAACTCCGGCCAGGTGATCGATTCCATTTCGGCCGCGGCGTTGAGTTTCATCGTGCAGGAGCCGAGCGGAATCATGCTGCGGTCCAAGGCAAGATCTTTATCCGCCAGCGCACGCAGATACCGCATCATCGACGTCTCGGTGCGATACCGGGTGAACGCCGGATGGGTCAGAAACTTCGAGGTCCGGCTCGCCCCGAAGTTGACGCCAACAGCGCCGTGCCTAGCGGCTGATACACCGAAAGCCGCCAGGACCGCTGCAACGTGCTCGTCTGTAGTCACTTCGTCGCAGGCCACCGACACGTGGTCGGCGTCGACGCGCCATAAGTTGATGCCGTTTGCCTTAGCGGCGGCGACCACCTCGTCGGCGCGCCCGGGCACTTGGGCCAGCACGGTGTCGAAGTACGTGTCATGCACCAGCGCGTCGCCCAGCGCCGCAGCGATCGTCTCGGCATGGGCGTGCACCCGCTGGGCGATCCCGGCCAGCCCGTCCGCGCCGTGGTAGCTGGCATACATCGCGGCCATCACCGCCAACAGCACCTGCGCGGTGCAGATGTTGCTGGTCGCCTTGTCCCGACGGATGTGCTGTTCGCGCGTCTGCAGCGCCAGGCGGAACGCGGGCGACCCATCCGTGTCACGGGAGACACCGACCAGCCGGCCGGGCAGTTGACGAGCATGCTTGGTGTGCACCACCAGGTACCCGGCATGCGGACCGCCGAATCCCATTTGCACACCGAATCTTTGGGTGTTACCGAAAGCCACGTCGGCGCCGATCTCTCCCGGCGGAGTGAGCAACGTCAACGCCAACAGGTCCGCGCCGATGGCCACCAATGCTCCGCGATCGTGTGCCTCCGACACCAGCGCAGACCAGTCGGTGACCCGCCCGCTGGCGCCGGGCAGCTGCGCGATGACGCCGAAGAACTCGCCTCCGTCCGGCAGATCAGGCAGACCACAGCGCAGATCAGCAGTGACAATCTCGATGCCCAGCGGCTCGGCGCGGGTGGCCAGCACCGCGGCGGTCTGAGCGAACACGTCAACGTCGACAGCCAGCCGGTTGGCAGTGTTTTTTGCCGCCCCCGGCACGGCACGAAGCATCAGCGTCATCGCTTCGGCGGCTGCGGTGCCCTCGTCGAGCATCGACGCGTTGGCTACTTCGAGTCCGGTCAGGTCGGCCACCATGGTCTGGAAGTTCAGCAGAGCTTCCAGCCGGCCCTGGCTGATCTCCGGCTGGTATGGGGTGTAGGCGGTGTACCAGGCCGGGTTCTCCATGATGTTGCGCAGCAACACCGGCGGCGTGAGCGTGTCGTAGTAACCCTGCCCGATCATCGACACCGCGTCGGTATTCGCATCGGCCAGTGCCCGCAGCTCGGCCAGCGCCTGCGGCTCACTGGCCGGCGGGGGCAACTGATCCAGGCCGGGCGCGGCGCCGGTGTCGGTCAACTTGTCGAGGATGCCGGCGGGCACCGCGCGACGCGCCAACTCTTCCAGGGAATCGACACCGATGACCTCGAGCATGGCCGCGACGGCGTCGCTGTCCGGGCCGATGTGCCGGTCGGCGAAAAGCGGGTTGGCGTAGTCGGACACTCTCAGAACTCCTGACGCGAGGCGGAACTGCACGCGTGGTGCGTTCCTCTCCCTCTGTCGTCTACCCGAACCGGGCGCCTGAGAGATTCGACATCCGCGCCGACGCGATGTCTTTCCCCATGGGCGGGCGACCCAATGCAGGGCCACCGCTTTCCAGAGGCATCGTGGTCTGGCGCGGTCCGGGTGCCTGAGAGGTTGACGGAGAGGTGTTGCTCCTTCGGCGTCCGTGGCTGGCCGTCACGGAACTCTCCCGCACCAGAGCGATGCGAAACCGATCTTACCCGCCGAATATGCCGGCAGGCGGCCGCGACGGTATTGCTAGGTGGCCGTACGGGCTTCCGTCTCGCCGGGGTGCTGTCCGGGGCGCTGCGGCACGACAATGATCGCCGCCACGATGAGGGCCCCGATCACAGCGGAAGCCAGCGGCCGGCTCACGTCGAGGCCGCCATTGCTGACGGGCTTGTCGAGCAAATCGCCCACGGTTGCGCCCAGTGGCCGGGTCAGAATGAAGGCGACCCAGAACAGCGTGACGCGCGACACGCCTGTCCAGTAATACAGGGCTGCGATCGCGGCGAGCCCGGCAGCGAACACCAGCGCACCACGCTCGTAACCAATCCCACCTGTGTCGGCGAGCCAATCGCCGAGTGCGGTGCCCAGGGTCTGCGAAAACGTGATTGTGGCCCAGTAGAAGCCCTCCACTTTCGGCGTCGAAACCGTATTCACCGACACCGTTCCCGTCGACCAATGCCAGAGCCCCAAAGTCGCCAGCACACAACACAACAGCAGAACCGATCCACCCGTGTAGCCGATACCGAGCGATCGGTCGGCGAAGTCGGCCAACGTCGTGCCGAACGTCGTTGAAGCGACGATCGTCGCCCAGTAGAGAACCGGGTGGAAGCGCTTGGCGGAGATCTGCGCGGCGACGAGCGCCACCAGCACGACAGCGAAAAGCGCGACGCCGGCCAGATAGCCCCAATTCAGCGTCATCGTTACGGTGTCCCCGCCGGTCTCGCCGAGAGTCGTCGCCAAAACCTTGATGACCCAGAAGCCCAGGGTGACTGCCGGTACCTTGCTTAACGCCTGTTTCGTCACGTCATTCACGGGTGGCCTAACGCCTTCATGCATGGGTAGGTGTGCCCGAGTGGATTTCTAGAGGCGAGCACCGAGACCGACGGTACGCAGCGGAATTGCGATGATCCCCAAAATACGGGTGAGTTGGTTGCAAGTTGAAGAAGACTTTTCCCGCTGGTAAGGCGGCCGGCTAGCCGATTTTGCGGTCGCGGTGCTTCCGGCGGGAGGCGAGCTCGTCTTCCGGCGCGGTGATCGACTCGCCGCCGTCAGCGCGCTCGCCGGGGAAGTCCGCGATAGCGCCGGTCAACTCCCGCATCGCTCCGGAGACGGCGATGCCGAACACGCCCTGTCCCCCCTGCAGCAGGTCGACGACCTCTTCAGCCGAGGTGCACTCATAGACCGTGGCGCCGTCGGAGAACAGCGTGATATTGGCCAAATCCTGCACACCGCGCTGGCGCAGATGGTCGACCGCGACGCGGATGTTGTGCAATGAAATGCCGGTGTCCAGCAACCGCTTGACGATCTTGAGCACCAGGATGTCTTTGAATGAATACAGCCGCTGGCTGCCGGATCCCGCCGCGCTACGAATCGATGGCACTACCAGCGACGTGCGCGCCCAGTAGTCGAGTTGGCGGTACGTGATGCCGGCGATTTGGCACGCACTCGGGCCCCGATAGCCGACCAGCTCGTCGGGCACCGAGTCGTCGGGGAACAAGCCGGCTTGCACAGGTTCGCGGACGGCTGGTTCGGGGCGGCTTGCTGCGGTGTCGTCGATCGCGGTGACGGACTCGAGATCCAATTGGTCCTGACGTGGTTCGTCTCCCACGGTGCTTCCTCTCGCCGATCACGCTCGTACGGGCTGCCGGTAGCCGCGGTTGCTCAGCCGAGTGCTTGTGAGCATACGCTTTTCGACACGCTGTGGTGTTGCTAGAACTAATCAGTCGAGATCAAAGTATGGCGGTCGTGGCGATGACTCCACGCTATCCAACGGGCGTGTCGAGGTCGAACTCGCAGATGAGACGCATCCGTGATGTTGCGGCTGTCGCGGATCAGGTTGCTGACGTGCGGCGGAGACGCCCTAGGTGGCCTTGAAATCGTCGGGCGACACACTGTCCAAAAACTCTTTGAACTTCTCCACCTCGTCCTCGCGGACCGCCGTGGAGGGCTCGTCGTCGCTCTCGTCAGGAATCAACAAGCCCGCCTCCGCGAGAACCGCCTCCTCGACATAAATCGGGACGCCGACCCGCAAAGCGATGGCCACCGAATCCGATGGCCGCGCTGAAACGGTGATGTTGCGGTCGAAGATCAGATCGGCGTAGAACGTCCCTTCTTGCAAGTCCACGATCCGCACCTCTTTTAGCGAATGGCCAAGCGCGGCAATGAGATCCCGGATCAAATCGTGGGTCAGCGGGCGTGGCGGCTCGACTCCCTGCTGTTCAAGAGCGATCGCTGCAGCCTCGGATTGGCCGATCCAGATCGGCAGATACCGGTCACCGTTGGCCTCGCGGAGCAACAGCACCGGCTGGTTCTGCGGCTGCTCGACGCGAATGCCGACAACGCGAACTTCACCCATCTGTGTCTGCCCTCCGCACGTGCTGCCGTGTCCTTATCAGACCTGGCCCGACGCCGCGGTGGAAGACCAAGCCGCCGAACACAAGCTGTCGAGGAAAGTCTAGTCCTTTAACGGTGCAGAACGTCGCGCACTGCCGACTTGATCAACGACGTGTGCAACGTGATTGCCAGCGCGGCAACTTCCCGTGCCAGGTCATCGGCGCGGTCACGGGCGCCGGTCTTGCCGGCCTTGACAAGCGGGCCGGCGATTTGCGCGATCAGGTCGGACTGCCGATCAGCGGCCGAGCGGAATGCCCTTAAGTGACGCGGTTCGACCCCGTACTCGGCGAGCGCCCGGGCGCACTGCAAGATCACCACCGCGTGCTCGTCAAAGAACCCGCCCGGCCCGGTGGTGATCACCCCCGCCTTGAGCAGCGCGGTCAACAGTTCGGCGTCCACTGCCGAACGTTCGAGCAGATCTTCGCGGCTCAGCCGGATGCGAGTGGGTGCCACTGCTGCCGGGTCCGAGCCCGGCTCAGCAGGCGCGCCACTGGAGACCGACACCAATCGCGGTACACCGTAAGGCGATCCGGCGAGCGGCAACTCGCCATCCGGCTGGGCGTCTAGCTGGGCTTTGATCACTTTCAGCGGTAGGTATTGGTCGCGCTGAGCAGTCAAGATGAAGCGCAGCCGGGCACAGTCGTAAGCGGTGAACCGGCGATAGCCCGATGCCGCGCGCTGCGGGGTGACGAGACCCTCGGCCTCCAAGAAGCGGATCTTGGAGATCGTCACATCCGGAAAGTCTGGCCGTAGCAGGTCGAGGACCGCTCCGATCGACATCCCGGCCAGCGCGGGGGTCTCGGGCGCGGTCACTAGCTTCCGGGCCCTCCGTCGTCGTCACCGACCTTGGGGCCGGTCAAAAAGACCAGACGGAATTTGCCGATCTGCACCTCATCGCCGTTTGCCAGCACCGCCGAATCGACGGGCTCCCGGTTGACATAGGTGCCGTTGAGGCTGCCGACATCCACGACCTGAAACTCATCGGACTCCAGCCGGAATTCCGCATGCCGCCGGCTGACCGTGACGTCATCGAGGAAGATATCGCTGTCGGGATGGCGGCCGGCCGAGGTGGTCGGCTGGTCGAGCAGGAAGCGAGACCCGGCGTTCGGTCCCCGTTTGACGACCAGCAACGCCGAACCGACCGGCAGGCCCTCGACGCCCGAGACCGCAGTCTCAGTACCCGCTTGTGCGGGAGCGTCCAGTTCATTGAGGAAGTCGGCGCGGAAGACCGATGTCGTCTCCACGGTGACTTCATCAGAGGTCTGGTCGTTGTCCTTCTCCGTCACCCGCTGCTCCTCACTGGCCGCTGCTGCGTTGTCTGGTTGGGTCCGCTCGACCGGCTTCCCACCCGCCTTGACCGTCGATGTGTCGACCGTACCGCGCACGGCACCCCAATGTGCCCTGCCCCGCCGGATCGGCGGATGCATGTCCCCGCAGCGCGGCGCGCATTGCCGTCGGCGCAGGGAACCATAGCAAGGGTCATTCGGCCAGTGTGGCGCGGTAGGCCTCGGCGTCTAGCAGCGCCGCGAAGTCCTGCTCGAAGGACTGACCGTCGACTTCCAGTTCGATCAGCCAGCCGGCGCCGTAGGGATCGGAATTGACCAGCTGCGAGTTGCCATCCAGATCGCCGTTGACGGCAACGACTTTCGCCGAAACGGGTGCGAACAAATCCGACACCGACTTGGTCGACTCCACCTCGCCGAAGGACTCTCCTGCAGTCACCTCGGTACCGAGATCGGGCAGCTGGACGAACACGACGTCGCCAAGAGCCGACTGCGCGAAGTCCGTAATCCCTACCCGAACGGTGTTGTCCCCGGTACGGCGAACCCACTCGTGGTCGGCGGTGTAGTGCAAATCGGGCGGAATTTCGCTCACGGTGTTCCTGTTCTCCTCGTTTTACCGACTGGTCAATCACTTGACTGGCTGAGCGTATTGGCGTGGTTTTGGTTGCCGCAAGGCGGTGATGTCGACTTTGTCGCCCTGTTGGACCGACATAGTGCCACCGACGCGTTTGACACTGTCCACCGCGCCGCCGGGAATGTTCATCGCCGCTGCCAGCGTCGGCGGATCACCAATGGCCAGAACCGAATACGGCGGCATGAGAGTTTTGCCGTCGACGGTCAGCGCGCCGGGAGCACCGACGATCCAGGTGTCGACGCCGGCCCGCACCACCTGATGCCCGTCGCCGATCTGGATCGCCTCGGCGCCGGCCGCCCGTAACTCGTTGATCACGTCGAGCATCGCCTGAGGCGCCACACCTGGTCCGGGGTCGTCGATCCGCACGGTGACACCCGGACCGGTGGCCCCGACGGTGCCGATCAGAATTGACAGCGCGGCCAGCCGGGCCTGGGCATTTTGGATGGCGGCCTGATCGCTGCTGCCCGATGCTTGCAAGGCAGACAAGGTGCGCTGTAGCTCTGCGACTTCGGTGCTCAGCGCCGCTTCGCGTTGGTGCAGTGAATCCAGCAGCACCAGCAGGTCTGCCGGGCGGGCGGTGTCCAACGAGTCGCCGGAATTGTTCTGGCGGACCTGGGTGGCGATGGCGAGACCAAGCAACACGCACAGGAATACCGCCAGCACGCCGAAGATCGTGCGGCCGCGTCGGAGTATGCCGAGAAATCCGCGCGGCTGCAGCTCCCCGATCTCGGGTCGCGGCCGGTGCGGCGGCAGCTCATGTCGGCCGTGCTGCGTAGCCTCGTCGGCTTTGGCCTCCGCCTCGTTGTCTTGTGGCGTGGCTTCGGGATTGGGGTCGTTCATGTCGGCCTCATGCCAGTTAAGCCCCGAACAGCCGGCGCCGCAGCGCGGCGGCGTTACCGAAGATGCGGATGCCGAGCACGACGATGATTGCGGTCGACAGCTGTGTGCCGACGCCCAATTGGTCGCCGACGTAGACGATCAGCGCGGCGACCAAGACGTTGAACACGAACGACACCACGAAAACTTTCGGATCGAAAATCCGCTCCAGATAGGCCCGTAACCCGCCGAACACCGCGTCGAGCGCTGCGACCACCGCGATCGGCAAGTACGGCTGGACGACTTCCGGCACGTTGGGATGGAACACCAAACCCAGCACGATCCCGACCACCAGCGCCGCGATACCGATCATCGGTGCTCTGCTCCCCTCGCCGGCACTATGCCTCCTGCCAATTGAAGTTTCAGCACTAGGACCCAATCTTCTTGGCGAACTTGACATCTCGGACTGCCCCGGCGGGCAGCGTAAGGCCGTCGCGGGCGCTGACGTCGACACCGACGCCGTAAGACGTCTCCAAGAGCCGTAGCCGGCGCAAGCCGGGGCTGCTGTCGAAAACATCCTGCATGGCGTGCGGGGGTCCGACTGCCAGGACCGTGTATGGGCTGCTGATCGGATTATTGTCGACCAGAATCGCGCCGCCTGCCTGCCGGATGGTCACGTTCGGCCCGATCCGGACACCGCCGACAGAGATCGCTTCAGCGCCGCTGCCCCACAACGAATTGACCACCAGCTGCAGATCCCGGTCGAGAATGATCTGCCGGCTGCCGGCCACCCGCTGCTTGGACACGTCGGAAAGATTCGGACCGAGGCCGGGGTCGGTGACCGTCACGCTCAGACCTGGACCGGTGACCGGGGTGCTGGCGGCGGCCAGGCTGAGCCGGTCGAGGTTGGCGAGCAGTCGCCGGCCCTCGGCATCTTCGGCCAACGCTCGCCGCTGGACGTCATCGCGTTGCCCGGTGAGTGCGTTCCGGCGTGCCGTTAGGTCGCTTGTTGCCGCTTCCTCCGAGCGCACGCTGCCCGCCAGCACCCGTTGGGCCGTGCTGACCCCCGGCGCGACAAGCCGAGCCTGGGCGACAGCACCGGCGAACACCGTGGCCACCAGCAACGCCGCCAACGCTTGCCAGACCCAGTTCGAAATGCGAGCTCGACCGGTCTTCGGTTCGCCGGAGCTGTCCCGCTTGGCCGCTGCGGCCGCGTAACCGGGATCGAGGTGTTCGGAAAGCAGGGCACGCAGCAGCGATGGCACCGGAATGAACTGCGGTTGCCCCGCCTCGTGTGCGCTGAGGCCCGCGTAGGGGTCGTAACCGCCGAGCGCCTGATCACCCATCGACATCTGCCCTATTTGCCAGCGGCTTTCGGCGGCCGGGCCGCACCGGAGGCAGTCGGCGCATCACCAACACCACCTGCACCGCGTACAACACGAAGGACCACAGGTACATGTACAGGCCCCAGATCAAAAACGCCCAGCCGCAGGGCAGCACAACCCGACTCCACAACGCGTCCCACTGCCCCAACAGAATCAGTGGAAAGGCCGACATCAGGCTGAAAGTCGCGGCCTTGCCGATATAAAGCACCGGCAGCGCGGTGAACCCGCGGGTGCGCAGCAGGGGCAACTCCGCGGCCAGCAGCACATCGCGGGCCAGCAGCACGGCGATAATCCACCACGGGATGATGCCGCGCAGCCCGAAGACGATCGGAACGGTCACCATGTAGAGCCGGTCAACCGCCGGATCGAGCAGCTCCCCCAGTTTCGACGACTGGTTCAGCAGCCGGGCGATCTTGCCGTCGGCCCAGTCGGATGCGCCGCTGAACATCAAGACGGCCACTGCCCAGGCATTGGCGTGGGCAACCAGCAACAGGTAGACGAAGACCGGGATCAGCATCAGACGGATTCCGCTGAGCACATTGGGCACCGTCAGCAGCCGGTCGCTGGCGCGCTCCATGAGGCGTGACCTTAGCTCGCTTCAGCCTCAGCGGAAGATGCCGGGCAGGCTCAGCGCGGAAAGCGAGTCGTCGGACAGCGGGTTGTCGTGCACCATATACGTCCATGTCGACGTCGGGCGGGCCAGCTTGGACAGGTCCACGCCGGGCTCGTCCTCGATCGTCGGCGAGGTTTCGAAAGTCTGCTGGGCCGCTTCGATCGCGTCGGCGGCCAATGATGCGAACGCATCCACGGCCATCCGGTGGAATTCGTCCAGCGGGTTCTGTCGGCCGAGGGCGCGCAGGTGGATGCTCTCCCGGATGTCGGCCAGGTAGGCAAGGTGGTCGGCCCAGCCGCGGTCGAGGTGATACAGCATGATCAGCCGGCAGATCGTTTCCAGGCGATCATCCGACAGGGATACTGGTTCTTCAGCGAGCTCCTTGTACCGCTCGGGCGCCAGCCCGGCCAGCTCCTCGCGGGCGGCGGCGGTGCTGAGCAGCGTATTGCGCCGCTCCACGATGATGGCGCGCTGCTGAGCGATCAACTGGTTGTAGCGCCAGGTGTTTGCATGCACGTCGAGCAGCCGCCCCTCGGCGACCCGCTGGGCGTGCTGCAGCAGTCCGGCCACCTTCGAGCTGACGATGCGAGCGTCCTCGTCGATCTGGGTGGGCAGCTTGTTGGGTTCGAGGTTGGCCAGGGCAACGTCGTCTTCCCAGCTGGAGAAGAACACCGATGACCCAGGATCGCCCTGGCGGCCGGCGCGCCCGCGCAGCTGGTTATCCAACCGCTCGGTGTTGTGCCGGCCGGTGCCGATCACGTGTAGCCCACCCAGCTCGACCACCTTCTCGTGGTCGGCCTCGTCGGAGCCGCCGAGCCGGATGTCGGTGCCGCGGCCGGCCATTTGGGTCGAGACGGTGACCGCCCCGAGCTTGCCGGCCTCGGCGATCACCCCGGCCTCCTCGGCGTCGTTCTTCGCGTTGAGCACCACCGCCGGAACACCACGACGCTGCAGCCG
>NZ_JBAPPI010000091.1:0-2176 GCF_049280035.1 Mycobacterium sp.
ATCCACAGCGCATAGGGGCGGTTGAAGTTGGACAGGTAGATCACGCCTTGCGACCATTTGTCGCCGGCCGCATCCTTGGCCAGCGCGGTCCCGGGAAACAGCAACGCGTAGTAGCCCATCCGGAAGATCTGGTAGCCCACCGGAAGCAGCCCGCCGGCCACCACGATCAGCACTCGACGCCGCCAGCCCTTCGCAGTGATCAGCATCATGATCAGCGCCAGGCCGCCGATCAGAGCCAGCTCGGGGCGCACCAACACGCTGCATCCGGCGACACAGGCCAGCGCGCCGGTGAACATTCGCCCGCGAGGGCGCTGCCCGCCAGGGCACTGGTGGGCCTGCGACCAGCAGACCATCATCCACCAAAGCAGCCCGAGATAGGCCATCACCAGCCCGCTTTCCAGGCCGGAGGTAGCGAAGTCACGCGACGGCGGGACCGCGATGTACACCAGCGCGCCGGCCGGCAGCATGACCGCCCGACGGCCCAGCAAGCCGGGGGCGAACAGCCGGCCGGTGCCCAGCATCAGCATCGCCAACCCCGCCACGCTGAGCAGCAGGGCTAGCACCAGGGCCACATACTCCAGGCGCATCGGCCAGCTCAGCCAGCTTCCGGCATAGACCAGATACGTCCACACCACCGAAGTATTGGCCTCCACCCGCTCGCCCGCGTTGAACACAGGGCCGTTGCCGGCCAACAGGTTTCGCACGGTGCGTAAGACGATCAGCCCGTCGTCGGCGATCCAGCGCCGCTGCCAGGCACCCCAGCCGAACAACACGGCAACCACGGCCACGCTCACCCAGAGACTGACCCGGACCGTGGCGTCGTAGGGGAACGCCGGCCGGCCTATCGCCCTGGTTATCGGCCGGCCAGACGGCGCCGGGGTCTTGCACGCCGCGTCAGCCGAGGATAACCGCAACACCAACGGTTCCGATCAAGGCCAAGAACAGTAGCTGCAGCACCCGGTCGCGCAGCGCGATGTCCTCCGGCTCCCCGGCCAGGCCGCCGTCGACGTCCACCGCATACCGCAGGATCGCGATTGTGAACGGCACCATCGACACCGCGTACCAGCCGGCTTTGCCGTGGTCACGCTCGAAGGCCCACAGCCCGTAGCACACCACTACGGCGGTGGCCGACATCGTCCAGACGAACCGCAGATAGGTACTGGTGTAGCTCTCCAGCGACTTGCGGATGCTGGCTCCGGTGCGCTCGGCCAGTTGCAGCTCGGCGTAGCGCTTGCCGGCCGCCATGAACAACGATCCGAAAGCCATCATCAGCAAAAACCATTGGGACAGATGGATACTGGCGGCCGCGCCGCCGGCGATGGCGCGGATCAAGAACCCGGACGAAACGATGCAAATGTCAATCACCGCTTGGTGTTTGAGGCCAAAGCAATACCCCAGCTGGATGGCTATGTACACAGCCATCACCAGCGCCAGATTCGGGGTGACCCACCACGCGATAATCAGCGAGGCTGCCGCGAGCACCACCGCCAGCGTGTAAGCCAGCCACTCGGGCACCACGCCGGCGGCGATAGGCCGGAATCGCTTGGTGGGATGAGCGCGGTCGGCCTCTACGTCGCGGACGTCGTTGACCAAATAGACCGACGAGGCCGCCAGGCAGAACACCACGAAAGCGACTGCCACCTGGACAAGCACCTTGGCCCAGTCGTAGTGGACGTCGGCACTAAACGCGGCCAGCGGCGCCGCCAACACCAGAATGTTCTTCACCCACTGCCGCGGGCGCATCGCCTTGACCACGCCGACGATCAGGTTGGCCGGCGGTCCGGTCACCGGCGCTTCATCATCTTTGATGTCTTCGCTCATCTGCCCGCTCCACCTGCCGGTTTCAATCGCCCGTCGATTCGAGCGGCGACGGCCGCGACGGCGGCGCCGACCACCACGCCGGTGGCCACGTCGCTGGGATAGTGCACGCCGAGCAACACTCGCGAGAGTGCCATCGGCGGCACCAGCATGACAGGCAGCGGCGCTCCAGTGGCACGGGCCAGCAGAATGGAAGCCGCGGTGGTCGAGGTGGCATGCGCCGACGGGAAGCTCAGCCGGCTCGGTGTGCCGACGTTCACCGCCACCGCCGGATGATGCGGCCGCGGACGCCGCACCAGTCGCTTGATCAGCACCGCGGCCGCATGCGCGGAGAACGCCCCGGCGCCGGCCACCAGCC
>NZ_JBAPPI010000092.1:0-8722 GCF_049280035.1 Mycobacterium sp.
TTCCCATCGGCAGCTTCGGCCACACAGGCTTTACCGGAACCTCGCTGTGGATTGACCCACGCTCGGATACCTACGTCATTCTGCTCACGAGCGCGATCGATCCGCGAGACGATCCACCGATCGCGTATATGCGAGGTGATGTGGCTACGGCGGCAGCCCGGGCCCTGAGCTGAGTAGTGCGTCATCCTTCACGAAATCGCGCCGCACTCGGCATAGGATGTGCCGCGTGGTCGGTGGTCGGGCGCCGATATCGCCGCAGGGGCAACGGCCCAACGGGCTCAGCCGGGTCGCAGCCTCGGTGGGCATCGTCGCCGGTGTCGTGTTCGTCGCGGCGATGATCTTCTTTTCTGGCTTGACTCGGGGCATCCCGTCGGGTGGCCACAACCACACCGGCCCCGCGACGACGGGGCCTGGCGGCATGATGAGCCCGGGTCGGAAGATGGGACCCGGTCAGACGCCACCCAGCGCCTTTGTCGCTGTGTCGGTGGCCACGGTGTGGACCACGCCGCAGAGTCCGCGTCCGGTCGACCATCGCGCCCTGACAAATCCGGTCGATATTCGCGGCTGGCTGTCGGACATGACGCCGGCCCAGCAGCAAGCGCTCACCTCGGACAATCTCACCCAGACGCAGGCCCTCTTCGGCGACCGCGTCTTCGTAGTGGCAGAGCAGGGCGACTGGGACCAGGTACTGGTCCCCGGCCAGCCCACACCGAAGAACGCGCTGGGCTATCCGGGCTGGATTCCCAAGGCCCAGTTGACGACCGACCCGGGCTACGGCGCACTGAAGGACCACGCTTCCTTCGCGCTGGCCGATCGCGGCGTCACCACCTGGCTGTACCGCGATTCCGGACTCTCCGATCACGACCTCGAGGTCAGTACCAACACCGGGCTTCCCGTCCTTAGCCGCACCGACAAGGCCGTTCAGGTGGCCACCCCCGGTCGCGGCCCCAAGTGGCTGGATGCTCGGACGGTGGCGGTGTACGAAAAGCCAACGGACATGCCGCATCCCACCGGAGTCGATCTGGTCCGGTACGCCGCCGTGTTCGTGAACGTCCCCTACCTGTGGGGCGGCCGTGCCGGGTTCGGGTTCGATTGCTCTGGTTTCACCTCCACCATCTACCAGGTGTACGGCATCACCCTGCCGCGCGATGCCGGCCCGCAAGCCGCCGACAGCCGGGGCCGCGCGATAGACAAATCCGCGCTGCAGCCCGGCGATCTGCTCTTCTACTCGCACGGCAGCAGGGACCCCGACAATCCCGACGCGATCTACCACGTGGCCATGTATTCCGGGAACGGCGAGATGATCGAGGCATTCGACTCGACGACACCAGTGCGCATCACCCCGGTTCGACTGGATGCAGACTACTGGGGCGCGCGCCGCTACCTCGACCAACCGCGGTAATAGACCTAACCGTTAAAACGTGTCTACCTTTTCGACGCTGACGAACATGCCGTGCCCGGTGTTTTTGTTGGTGAAGCGGGTGCCGCTTTCGCTGGCCGCGATCGTCCAGCCCTCCGCGTCGTAGGTGCGGTAGTCGATGGTCACGGTGGGAATGTCGCCGAGGTTGCCCACCACCCATTGCACCGATCCGCTCGCGGTGATGTTCACGCCGTTGGCGCGTTCGCCTTCCTGCATCGGGGAGTTGGTGAACTGCGCCTCGCAACCGACGCTGTCGGAGTCGATCTGGCAGCGCGTCTGACCGGATTTGGTTTCGATGAAGACGTAACCGTTCTGATCGGGTGGCAATGGGATGGCGCCGGCCGGCGGGTTAGCGCTCGGCGGCGCGGGCCGCGACGGGGCTGGTGACGGGACGGACGGTCTGGCTTTCGGCAGCGACGGCTCGGTGGGTCCCGCCCCCGACGACGAGACCGCCTTGCCGTGGATGAGCGAGCTGCATCCGCCCACCAACGCGGCGCTCATCAGCAGGGCCGCCAGCAGCAGCCGGCCGCTAACCCTTGCGGTCTTTGCGCTCTCCCAAAACATCTCAGAGACAGCGTACGCATGAAGTGCAAAAGTGACCGCAGTGACGCGCCCGCTCTTGCCGGGCTAGCCGGCCATCGCGGCGTAACCATCGGCCAAGCCGCGCAACTGGCCAGCGCCGTCACCGGTGAACGACGCGCCGTGCATCAGCGCCAGGGTGGTCGGTGTCAGCTGCGCCAACTGCTCCAACGTGGGCCGCAGATTGGTGGTCAGGCCGGTGGCATGGAACAGCGACTCAGCTTCCAGTGCCGGTGCTACGCAATCGGATTCGGTCAGCGCAGGACATTGACCGGTGTGCGTGAGCAGGTCGCCGGCCAGCAACGTCGACGTAGTCTCGTCGAACCACAACCCGCTTTCCCAGTTGTGTGGCACGTGCGGGGTGGCGATGAACCGCAGCCGGTGACCGCCGATATCGTGCGTGTCGCCAGGTTCGGTGCCCACTGGCACCGGTGGCCGGTCGCACATGTCGGTCAGCGAAAGCATGCAGGCCAGCGGACCGTGGATGACTTGGGCGTGTGGTGCCGCGGCCAGCAGCATGTTCATCGAGCCGCACTCGTCGGCCTCGATATGGGCGAACGAGATCCAGCGCAACTGCTCCAACGGGATCACTTTGGCGATGGCCGCCGAAACCAGCGGGAATAGTTGGCGCATGCCGCAGTGGAACAGAAACGGTTCGTCGCCGGTCAGCAGAAACTGGTTGAAGGTGAACCCATGTTCGGTGATGCCCGGCACCCAGGTGGAGAACCGGACGATATCCGGCGCGATCTCGTCGACTTTGGTTTGCAGTCCAGTGTCCATATCTATCTACTTCTACATCTGCGCCCAGACAATTTTGCTTTGCAGGTAGGTCTCTAGGCCGGCTTTGCCGGATTCATAGCCCCAGCCGGATTGCTTGTACCCGCCGAACGGCATCGAGTGGTCGAACTGCATCTGACAGTTCAGTCCAACGGTTCCGGCCTTGAGCCGCTTGGCCAATCGGTGTGCCCGGCCAACGTCCTTGGTCCAAGCGGTGGCCGCCAGCCCGTAGGTGCTGTCATTGGCCAGAGCGACGGCCTCGTCGTCATCGTCAAACGGCAGCACGGTGACTACGGGCCCGAAGATCTCCTCTTGGAACAACCTGCTTGTGCACGCGACGTTGGTCAGCACGGTCGGATGGACGAAATATCCCTTGCGGTCGAGCCGATGCCCGCCGGTGACGATCTCGACCCCGTCGTTCTTGCCCTCGTCGAGGTAGCCCAGGACGCGAGTGAGCTGCTTTTGGCTGATCAGCGGGCCGATCACGGCGCCCTCGTCGTTGGGGCCTCCGAGTTGCAGACGGTTGGCCATTTTCGTGATGCCCGCCACGACCTGGTCGTAGACGCCGCGCTGGGCGAAGATGCGCGAACCGCACACACAGGCCTGGCCGGAGTGGATGAAGGTGCCGAACGCCGCCGTGCTGATGGCGGCCTTCAGATTGGCGTCATCGAAAATCAGCACCGGCGACTTTCCGCCGAGTTCGAGGGTGACCTTGTTGAGGTTGCTGTCCGCTGCGGCGTGCACGATGGCCCGGCCGACCTCGGTCGATCCGGTGAAGGCGACTTTTTCGACGCACGCGTGCGCGGTGATCGCCGCGCCAGCGGTGTGGCCGTAGCCGAGCACCAAGTTCGCCACCCCGTCCGGCACTCCGGCCTCGGCCAGGATTTCATCCAAAACGATTGCTGTCAGCGGGGTTTCCTCGGCCGGCTTGACGACGCTGCTGCAACCCGCGGCCAGTGACGGCGCGAGCTTGGCGCAGAAATTAAACGCCGGGCCGTTCCACGGGAAGATCAGCCCCACCACGGCGTAGGGTTCCTTCAGCGTGTAGGTGTGCATGTGCGAGTCGATGCCGGTCAGACCGCCGGTGTTCACGTCGCGCGCGATGCCCTCGATCTTGGTGCACCAACCGGCGTAGTAACGAAAGAACTCGGCAGCGACCCGCACCTGCGCCTGCGCCTGAACCGGGGTCATGCCGCCGTTGAGCGACTCGAGCTGTTGCAGAATTGCGGCGTTCTGATCGATCAGCTCGCCGACCCGCCACAGCACCTTGGCCCGCTGGTAATCGGGCAGGCCGGACCACACGCCCGAGTCGGCGGTCGCCTTGGCACGCGCCACCGCGTCGTTGACGGCTTCGGGTCCGCAGTCGTTGAACTCGGTGATCTGCTCTTCGGTGGAGGGATCGAATACCCGAATCACGTCACCGGTGCCGGGCCGTTCGCGGATCTCGTCCAACACCGCCTGCACCGTCATCGGTCTCTCCTTCGCGTCGCTGCGACATCCTGACCAGGCGTAGGTTATGCGCTTAGCCGGGCCAATGGACGCTAATTGGTTTGCCGCTCTGCGCTGTCAGCGGTCAGCGCATGCACCGCGTGCCCGAACATGGTGTGTTTGATCGCGCCCAGCGTGCCGGGGTCCTTCCCGTCGAGGGGACGAAGGACCTCCACCGCCGCGGAGGTAACTGCGCCCTCGGCCGCGACAGCGTCGACAATGCCAAGGCTTGCGGCGTCGCTGCCGCCGAAGCGGCGTCCGGTCGTCATCGAGGCGACCGCCGCCTGCGGAGTCAGCTTGGCTTGGATCAGTGCGGCCATCCCCGGCGTGAAGGGGATGCGGATGTCGGCTTCGGGAAAACAGAAGAAGCCGCGGTCAGCGCGCATCACCCGAAAGTCGTGCGCCAAGGCCAGCATTGCCCCGGCGCCGAAGGCATGGCCGACCACCGCGGCTGCGGTGGGGACGGGCAAGGTGAGGATGCGGGCCAACATGCTCTGGACGCGTCCGATATACCACTGGGTCTGCTCCCCGTGGGCCGCCAGCCAATCCAGATCCAGCCCATTGGAGTAGAACTTGCCGCCGCCCGTGGTGACCAAGCCCTGCCCGCCGGCACCGACGACCTCATCGAGCCGCGTATCAACCTCGTCGAGAAAGCCTGGCGAGAAACGGTTTTCGTCGTCGCCAAGATCGAGGATGGCGATCTTGTCCTCATAGGTCAGGCTAATTGCCACGGCTTCTTCCCTTTCTCAGTGGTGGTGGTCCGACGTCGAGAACCGCGCGCACCGACGCGCGCAGGTGCTGACGGGCTGTTGCGTTGGCCAGCCGGTCACGGTGCAGCAGGATGGCAGTTGGCAGATCGACGATGCAGGTAGTGATCGCATCGACGGCGCGCGCGTCTTTGCGGTCCCATAGCTTGACCGCGAGCCGGATCATCAAGCCGACCAGCAATCGGTCGAGATCGCTTAGTTCCGTGGCGATCTCGTCGGGCAGATCGTCACTCAAGAGTTCTTCGCGGCGCACCGTCAACAGCAGTTTGGAGGAGTCCGGATACTGCTCGGCGAAGACCGCCGGCGCGTCAGCGGCGGCTACCACGGCCGCAACGGCAGCTTGCGGGCCGGTTTCCGACAGGGCCTGATCGACCAATGTGTTTTGCGCGGTTAGGAATCGGCGTCCGGCCCGCAGCCATGCGCGGCCCATCAGGCCTGAGCGTGACCCGAAGCTGTGGTACAGCGCGCCGTTGGAGACGCCGACGGCGGCGCTGATCGCACGGATGGTTACTGCGGCGGGCCCGGATGCGACGGCCAGCGACTCGACGGCGTCCAGAACCCGATCCGGCTCATACACGCGCGGTCGGGGCATGCCGCGATAGTAACAGAGCAGTTGCTCTATTACTCAGCCGCTAGGTCCGGGACATTGCTGGCGTGGTCGACAACTTCGTGGGCCGCCGCCGTCACCCGGTCACGAACCAGAAACCAGCCGCCGATCAGGCCGGGGACGGCGGCCACTAGCGCCGCGATGACCCAGGGACCCTTCTCAGGGTCGAGCGTCATCAGCACCAGTACGCCCACCAGGAAAGCCAGCGTGACATAGCCGCTGTAAGGGGCGAGCGGCATCCGGAAGTGCGGCCGCTGCATCGTTCCGGCCTTCACCCTGCCGTAGAACCGGAGTTGGCAGAGCACGATCGTCCCCCAGGCCGCCAGTACCCCCACCGCGGCGATGTTGAGCACGATTTCGAAGGCCTGGCTCGGTTTGACCGCGTTGAGCACGACACCGAAAAGACCGATGGTGGCGGTCAGCAGGATCCCGCCGTACGGCACACCGTTTTTCGACATCCGTGCGGTGAACTTCGGACCGCTGCCGTTCACCGACATCGACCGAAGGACCCGGCCCGTGGAGTACAGCCCGGCGTTCAGGCTCGAGAACGCGGCGGTGAGGACCACGACGTTCATCAGGGACCCGGCGCCGCTGAAACCGATCTTGGAGAAGAACGTGACGAACGGGCTCTCGTGTTCCCTATAGGTGGTGTAGGGGAGCAGCAGCGCCAGCAGGAGGACTGATCCGCAGTAGAAGACCGCGATGCGGGCGATCACCGAGTTGATCGCTCGGGGCATGACCTTCTCCGGTTCCGCGGTTTCCCCGGCAGCAGTGCCCACCAGTTCGACTGCGGCGTAGGCGAATATCACCCCAGAGGTGACGAGCACCAGGGGCAGCAGGCCGGTCGGCATGAATCCGCCGTGGTCGGCCCAGAGGCTGGGCCCGGTGGTCTTTCCGTCGATCTTGAAGCGGCCGGCCAGAAAGACGATTCCGACGACCAGGAACGTCGTCAGGGCCAGCACTTTGATCAGCGCCGCCCAGAACTCGAACTCGCCGAAGGCCTTAACCGAGATCAGGTTCACCGACACCACCGCCACCAGCGCGATCAGCGCGAGCGTCCACTGCGGGACCGACTGGAACGATGTCCAATAATGGAAGTAGCTCGCGATCGCGGTGGAGTCCACGATGGCCGCCATCGCCCAGTTCAGAAAGTACATCCAGCCCGCAACGAAGGCCGCTTTCTCCCCATAGAACTCGCGAGCGTAGGAGACGAACGAGCCCGATGCCGGGCGATGCAGCACAAGTTCGCCGAGCGCGCGCAAGATCAAGAACACGAAGCCGCCGCAGATCCCGTAGATCAGGAACAAGCCGGGCCCCGCGGACGCCAGCCGTGCTCCCGCGCCCATGAACAGCCCGGTTCCGATGGCGCCGCCGATCGCAATCATCTGCATCTGCCGGTTGTGCAGGTCGTGGTGATAGCCCTCGTCCTCACGGGCGAATCGATCAGAGGCGGCCGGGCCGGGCGTGCTGGACATCGGTGGCATCGCGTTCCTATCGACGTGACCTGGTGCAACGCTGCGACGCGGGCACGCCCGAGAACGCAATGGTTGCGAAACTATCCCACGGTGTGACGGCGCTCTCAACCGCCAGGGAACAAACTTTTGAGCAACGCCGTTGACCCCTTCGACAACCTTGAGTCGATCAGACTCAACATTGGCTTGACAGCGGTACGCCGCAAAGGGCAGTCTTGAGCGGGGTTCACTCAGCGTAGTGCATACCAAGTTCGACTATCAGGAAGGATTCACCATGGCTCGTGCGGTCGGTATCGACCTCGGGACCACCAACTCCGTCGTCGCAGTTCTGGAGGGTGGGGACCCCGTCGTCGTCGCCAACTCCGAGGGCTCGCGGACCACTCCGTCCATCGTCGCGTTCGCGCGTAATGGCGAGGTACTGGTCGGCCAGCCTGCCAAGAACCAGGCGGTGACCAACGTCGACCGCACCATCCGGTCGGTCAAGCGACACATGGGCACCGACTGGTCCGTCGAGATCGATGACAAGAAGTACACCGCGCAGGAGATCAGCGCTCGCATTCTGATGAAGCTGAAGCGCGACGCCGAGGCCTACCTCGGTGAGGACATCACCGACGCGGTCATCACTACACCCGCCTACTTCAACGACGCTCAGCGCCAGGCCACCAAGGAGGCCGGCCAAATCGCCGGCCTGAACGTGCTGCGGATCGTCAACGAACCGACCGCGGCCGCGCTGGCATACGGCTTGGACAAGGGCGAAAAGGAGCAGCGAATCCTGGTGTTCGACCTCGGTGGCGGCACCTTCGACGTGTCGTTGCTGGAGATCGGCGATGGCGTCGTAGAGGTCCGCGCCACCTCGGGTGACAACCACCTCGGCGGTGACGACTGGGACGATCGCATCGTCAGCTGGCTGGTCGACAAGTTCAAGGCCAGTGCGGGCATCGACCTGACCAAGGACAAGATGGCCATGCAGCGGCTCCGCGAAGCGGCCGAAAAGGCCAAGATCGAGCTGTCCAGCTCGCAGGGCACGTCGATCAACCTGCCCTACATCACCGTCGACGCGGACAAGAACCCGCTGTTCCTCGACGAGCAGTTGACCCGTGCGGAGTTCCAGAAGATCACCCAGGATCTGCTGGACCGCACCCGCAACCCGTTCCAGCAGGTGATCAAGGACGCCGGCATCTCGGTCTCCGAGATCGACCACGTGGTGCTGGTGGGTGGTTCCACCCGGATGCCCGCGGTGTCGGATCTGGTCAAGGAAATGACCGGCGGCCAGGAGCCCAACAAGGGCGTCAACCCCGACGAGGTGGTGGCCGTGGGTGCTGCCCTGCAGGCGGGTGTCCTCAAGGGTGAGGTGAAAGACGTTCTGCTGCTTGATGTCACGCCGCTGAGCTTGGGTATTGAGACCAAGGGTGGCGTGATGACCAAGCTGATCGAGCGCAACACCACAATCCCCACGCGCAAGGGCGAGGTGTTCTCGACTGCCGAGGACAACCAGCCGGGCGTGTTCGTGCAGGTGTTCCAGGGCGAGCGGGCGATGACCGCGGACAACCGCCGCCTGGGCACGTTTCACCTGGAAGGCATTCCACCGCAACCGCGGGGCACGCCGCAGATC
>NZ_JBAPPI010000093.1:0-6303 GCF_049280035.1 Mycobacterium sp.
ATCAAGCAGAATCGCGCCGATGCTATACGTGCGCATGGGTCCGACGCCGTGGGTGAGGACCAGCCACCCTGCGTCGGTTTCGATTGGCGGCCCGCAATTTCCGAGTTGCAGCGCTTCCCATGCCTCGGCCGGCTGCTGGCAGGGCGACGCGCTCGTCCAGACCGCAAGATGGTCGGCGAAGGCGACGGTGTTGGTCTCGCGGTCCGATCGCGACATGGCGGCGTAGCGACCGTGTATTCGTCGGGGGAACAAGGCCAAACCCTTGTTGGCCGCGGCCTTCCCGACGAGCGGCCCGGAGGTGAAGGACCGGAAGTCCTCGGTCTTGAGCAGTTGTTGGCTGATGTGGGATCCGCTGTAGGCCGTGTAGGTGGCGTAGTAGGTGACCGAGCCGTCGTCGTCGACGAAGCGGACGAAGCGGGCGTCCTCCATGCCGGCCTGCTCGGCCTCCATCGACGGCCACAGCACGTGCTCGGAAACCGATACGTCGCTGGGGAACTCGACGGCATAGGATCGAGCGGCGATCGCGCGGATCAGGGCGACCGCGCGCTCCCCGTGTCCGCGAGTGCTCAGGTTGGCCCGGAGATTGTCGAGTCGCGCGTCGAGGTCGGATCGCGTGAAGCGGTCGCCGAGCGCATTGAAGACGTAGTTCGCGGCCTCGCCGGCATTCTCGATGCGGCCGAGTTCGCCGCGGAACACCGCGGCCTCGAGCAGCGCGCCCGACACGCTTCCGGTGGTGGCGAAGCGGGTCGGCTCGTCGATCGTGGCCCGGCCCCCGGCGTCGACGACACCGGTGCGGAACCCGATGGACGAGCGGTGTCCTTCCCCGATCCCCCGCACGCTCATCACGAATCGCAGACTGCCTGCCGCCGTGTCGGTCTGGTCGGGGTGGGCCACAATGCTGGGGTTGCAGAGCGCAGCCCCCTCGATGGCGTACTCGCTGGTAAAGGTCGCTCCCAGCAACAGTATTCGCGCATCGGAGAGGTCGATGTTGGGATCCAGGCGGTCGGCGAGCTCGTGGGCGTGCCGACGGAACGTGCCCACGAGGTCACGGTGGCGTCCGTCGAAGCGGATGATGACATCGTCGAGGGACGACCGAACGTCGTCCTCGGTCAGTGCGAGGATGCGCTTGAGCACCACTCCCGCTCGGGACTCCTGAAGCTCGAAGCCCTCCTGGCCGGGCACGAAGAGCCGGGTGATCACCCGCGCCGAATTGGCCGCGATCCGGTGTTGGTCGCGGGTGACGAGCACGGTGCGCGTCAAAGTCATTGTGGGACTAGCGAAAAGCGCCGCGCGTGTTGCAGGGTGGAAATCACCGCAAGGGTCTATTCGGCGCCCTGGTTGAGGTTGACGCACTCGGCAAGCAACCCGTCGAAACCGCCACCGGTCTCCGTGTCCCACATGAGCAACCCGGAATCGTTGGCGCCCTGGAACCAGGCGGCCGACGACCGGATCCCATCCGGCCAGAGCGCCCGCGGATCGGCGGCTGCGGCGCGTGCGCAGGCGTCAGCGAGGGTGGCCACCTCGATCGGCTGCTGGTCGAAGGCGGGCCGGCTGTCCTGCGGTCCCCGGCCGCCCGCGGGGGTGGGCGACAGGTGGCCGTCAATCGTTTCGTAGTCGAGCAGCCACTCCAGCAGATCCAGGCCACGCTGTTTCAGGTCCGGGTCGTCCAGCGCGACGCCGGCAGCGATCATCGCCTCGGGGAGAATCGCATTCGCGTAGGTGAGCCTTGGCTCGGGCCACGGCCAGTCGGACTTGGTCTTGGGTCTTGCGACGGTGGCGGCGTAGTCGGCGAGGAGTCGCAGGGCGGCGGAATTACCGGGGTCGACGCTGAGGAGTTCGGCGGCGCCGACGGCGGCGAACGCCATCGCCCGCGGCCACGGCGACCTGGCCTTGGCAGCGCGCTCGAACTGAATCACGGCCAGTCGGCGCACCAGGCTGACGCCGCTGTGGGCGGCGGCGGTGCCGAGCCCCCAGATGCACCGGCCCCAGTGGTCGTCCGTGGTGGGCTGGTCGGTCCAATTTCCGGCGCGGTCGATCCGGTTGCGGCAGGAGCCGTTGTAGGACTGGGCGTCGTTCAAGAACTGCAGGGCCTTGCCGGCGAGGCCCTTCACGGCACCCGGTGCGTCGGGCTCGCGGGTGGTGACGACGAGCACCCTGGCCATATCGTCGGTGCAGTACCCGTGCTCACGGCGGGGCTCGGTCATGCAGGCGTGCTCGAAGGTGGCGCGATGGTCCGTCATTCGCAACAGATGCGCGAACACCGGGATGGGCACGGCGCCGGTCACGTCAGTGCCGATTGAGTGGCCAGCAGCCGTTGCGCCACGCAGACGTAGGCGTTCGCGACGACGGACCAGGCAACCGTCGGGGCCAGCCCGCGGGCTTCGGTGGCCATGGAGTCGGCGACGTGCGGATCGGTCAACAGCTGGCGCAGCGCTGCAACCAGTGCGTCGGGATCGTCGTGAGCGACGACGGTGCCCGCGCCGCTGCCGAGGAGCTCGACCGCGTGGGGGAAAGCGGTGGCGACGATCGGGCGGCCACTCGCGAGGGAGTCGACCAGCACACCGGAGGTGACCTGGTCCTCCGAGTCGTAGGGCAGGACGACGACGGTAGCCGTCTGGATGAGCGCGGTGAGATCTCCGGGGGTGCGGTACACGGCGTCGAAGGACACCGAATCGGCGACGCCGAGGCGTTTCGCCTGCGCGACAAGTGCTTCGCGATACCTATCCCCCTGCGCGGCGAGGACCTTGGGGTGGGTGCGGCCGGCGATGACGTACCGCGGCGGGTTGGGCAGGTTCTTGAGCGAAGCCATGGCGTCGATGACCCGCTCGATGCCCTTGCCCGGTCCCAGCAGGCCCCAGGTCAAGATGGTCGGCCGGTCGGGATGTTGCACGCCGTTGGTGCTGGGAAGTGCCGCGCCGTGCGGAATGGTGGTGACCTTGTGGCGGTCGACGGCGAAGCCTGCGCATAGGCGTTGGCGGGCCACCTCCGACATCACGACCACTTGATCGGCCGATGCCATCACCGATTCGAGCACCGAACGTTGGTGTCGTGTCGGATGTTTGAGCACCGTGTGAACGACGACGATCGACGGGACGCGCAATCCGGCCATGATCTGGACGACTTCATCTCCGTCGGGACCGCCATATATGCCGTACTCGTGCTGGATGACGGCGACGTCGCTCTGGTTGAGGAGCTCGGAGGTTGCCTCAACGGACGCAGCCGAGCCGTTGACGAGCTCGCCGGCGACGTTGGGCTCGTCGGAGACGTCACCGTCGGCGATGCGCACGACATCGACGTCGGCGCCTCTAGCTGTCAATTCGCCTGCCAAGGCCGCGCTAAAGGTCGCCAGGCCGCATGGTGTCGGCAAGTAGGTGCCGAGGATGCCAAAGCTCGGCACGTACGAAAAGTGTTGCATTCCAAAGGGAGCAATCAATGGCTGAAACAACGGTGGAGCATTCAAAATTATCCCGACTGAACGGTTGAAAACGGTATGTCCGGCTTGAGCGGATGCTCGGACAGATCAGCGTCAGAAGCTGAGCCATTCCGGATGGGCTGGGAGTACCAACATCTCTCACGCTACACCCTCACGGGTCGAAAGGCGTGGTCGTGGGTGCGCTGAGGTCCAAGAAGCGTTGACGTCTCAGGCACTTGCAGGTCCAACTTCAGTGGTATCTGGTCACCGGCAGGTCATGGCCGCAGGCCACCGTCGTCGGTTTCACGCCGGAACACGGTGGCGAGGGCCTGCTTTTGGTGTTGGTCGAGCGGCCCGAGAAAATGATTACGGACCGCGGTGGCGTGCACCTGAATGGCTTCGCGGATCTCACCGGCGCCGCGCGTGGTGAGTCGAACGTCGCGAAGTCGACCGGTGCCAGTGTCGACGCGGGTGACTAGGTCACGGTCCTCCATCCGTTCCAGGTGATGCGATATCCGCGATGGGGACCAGCCCAGGGACTCCCCCAGATCTCGCTGGGTGAGCGTGTTGTCGGGAGCTGCGTGAAGTCGCACGAGGAGCTCGAAATCCGGCCGGGAGAGCCCGGTGGCGGCGAACAGGTCCCGCCCTATTAGGGCCAAAACGGATTCCGACCATGCGAGAAACCCCCGCCACAATGCTTGGTCAGGCGCCGACAGCGCACCACTGGTGGTCTGGCCGGTTGATCGAGGTGACACTGGTTCATGATCTCCGGCCCTAAGTTGATGTGTCAAATTGCGCGGCTGCGTCACCGAAATCGCCCGGCTGCCGGGCGTGAAACGTGATGTACGGGCGAAAGCGCCTGGGCCAGCGCCGATTCTGCTCCTAGCGGCCAACGCCGGGCTCATACTTCGAATCGCGACTTCACCTATGCCGGCGATGCTTCACCGGTTAGGTGGTTTTAGAATTGCGTTCAAACCGCGCGCTAGGCGGTTCGGGTAGCGACGACGATCTGACGGCCCCCAGGCTGTCTGTGAAGCCGCAAGTCGATTTTCGGGTCGGCGTATGCGGCGAGTGCCCGCATTGCCGACGGACTGTAGGCACGCAGCGAGCTGATGGCGGCTTCGCGGCCGAAGGGATGCACGACGGCGAGCGGCAAAAGCACCGCCAACTCCGCAATATGAAGGATCGACGGCGGCCGCGGCAGGTCGATGATCAGCAGCTTGCCGGCGACGCGGGTGCCCTCGGCGAAGACCCGTGAAGCCAGCGGCGGCGGTAAGTGATGAAAGGACTGGGCGAACACCACCAGGTCGAAGTATCCGTCGGCGGCATCGATCGCGGTGGCGTCCATGACGCGCACCGTCGCCCGGGGGTGGCTGCCCAGCTCGCCGTGGGCGATATTGGCCACCGAGATTGCGTCGAGATCGGTAACGGTTACCTGGGCGGTGGGATGCAGTTCGAGCAGCTTGCGCGACAGGCAGCCGTGACCCGAGCCCAATTCCAGGATTTTCGGGTCACCGATGGCGGCCACCTCGTTGAGCGCCAATCGGGCGAACTTTTCGTGGTCCTTGAACAGCCTGCCAAGACGTTCCAGCGAGCGCACGACCCGGCGCTTGACCCGATCGTCGACGTCGTCACGGTCCAGGTATTCCAGACGATCCGTCTGGAGCCGCCTGTCCAGCCACGAGGCGTCCGGGCCGCCCCGCGGCATCCGGTCGATGTCCATTGTTTCCTGCTCCGTGGGCATCCGCAGTCTCCGTTCTCCCGTAGATCTATGCGCATGAGCGCGGGCACGTGACTTGACGTGTCAATATTAACGGTACTACATCGACTTGACATGTCAAATCAGCTAGGCGGAGGTATGACGCTAGGCCAGCGTCAGTCCGGAAGACTTGCGCCCGCGCCATCTGGCGAACGGGATGGCGATGCCGATCAGGGCGATGACTGCACCAAGGATGGACCAGGGGTGTTGCTCAGCCCCGGCTCCCTCGTCTTCGCAAGGTCTACACGGCGTCCCTTCCGGCACTCTCAGGTCTCTTCGGACGAAACGGCCGGCCTTCCGAGAAAAGCTCCGAGTGCCCTGCGCGCGGGCGCGTTGGCGAGTTAAGGCTTGGTCATGTCGCACCCATCGCCCGCTGCCATATCAACGCGAGTGTCTCGATCAATTCGGCTTCGGCGGCACGAGTGTGACGGGTACGGAAGAGTTCGTACATCTCGTGCTCGATCATCCAGAAGACGGCTGAGGAAACGGCGTGCGACGAGGGCGGCCCCGCGGGGAGGCGCCCAGCGGCTCGCTCGCGGTCGATGAATTGTGCCGCGACATCAATGTTCTCGTTCGTCGTTGCCCGCCATCTGGGGCCGAACGCGGGCGAGACCAGCCCGGTTTCCAGGAAGGTGCGCAACGCCGGTCCGTGTTCGCGCCAGCTGCGCAGCAGCTCCTCAAGCACCTTGCGAACCGCTCGATCAGCCACAATGTCGGTATTCAGCAGCATCGCCATCGGCCCGACGATTTCATGATGTGTGCGTGCCAGCAGGCCGGCCAGCAGATCGTCTTTGGACGCGAAGTAGAAGTACATGGTCGACCGTGATAGTCCGGCCTGCGCGGCGATCTCGTCCATGGTGATGTCGACGAACGGTGTAGTGCGCAGCAGACGCTCGGTCACGTCGAGGATCTGCGCCTCCCGGACCTCTCCCTTACTGGGCCCGGCGGCCCGTTGACGCTGACTGCGTCGTGAACCGACGTCCATGGTCGCCTTCCTCGTCTGCGCCTTGACGGTGCTGCTCGCGCCGACCCCGCCCCCTGTCGACTTGATGATCACACCCACAAATCAACACACCGTTGAATGTGAGATGACAGTACATCGACGATCATCCAAGCGCAATCGGCGTTAGAC
>NZ_JBAPPI010000094.1:0-2308 GCF_049280035.1 Mycobacterium sp.
CATTCCGGTCACCGACGCCGGACCGCTGGGATGCTGTGCGGCGTAATCCGCGCACCCCGATCCGATCAGATTGGTCGCGGGCGTCATCGCGCTGGTGCTGGCGGGCGCCGCCATGCTGGTGGCCGGACTCGCGCTGGTCTGCTGCGCGGACTCGGATTTGTTGCTCGAACATGCCGAGAACCCCACGGCCGCAATCGCCGCCAGGCCCACCGCGAACGTTTTTCTCTGAATGACCTTCATTTCCGCTCTTGCTCCTGTGTCGAAGTTGTCAGCGGCGGGGCCGCCGCTTACGGGTCGGACAGTTGCTATTCGGAGCGGTTGGCGGCATGGATGGTTTTTCGAGCACCGTCATCCGCTCGACCACCCGCTCCGAATACTCAGATGTGCGAGAGTCATTCGAATGTGGGCCATGATCGCCGCCTTTGCGGTCGTCTCGGGCGCCGCGGTTGCCGCGCTGCTCGCGGTACATGCGGTCACCTTCGCGATCGGCCGCCGCATCGGCCGCTACAACGCCGTCGACGTGGCCTGGGGGCTGGGTTTCATCGCGGTCGCGGTGGTCGCCGCAACCCTCGGCGACGGTGACGCGTCGCGCCGGTGGCTGCTGGTGGCGCTGGTCGCGATCTGGGGTCTGCGGCTGAGCTGGTACATCTACCGCCGGTCGGCGGGCAAGGGCGAGGATCCGCGCTACGCCGACCTGCTGCGTGGCGCGAGCGTAGGCCAGGCAATCCGCAAGGTGTTCCTGGTGCAAGCCTTCGCGACCTGGTTCGTCTCGTTGCCGCTGCAACTCTCCGCGGTCATCGGTCCCACTCCGCGGCGCTGGCTGGCCGTCACACTGGCCGGCGTCCTGCTGTGGGTGACGGGTGTCGTCTTCGAAGCCGTCGGAGACCGTCAACTGCGGGTATTCAAATCCGACCCGGCGCATCACGGTGTGGTGATGGACCGTGGTCTGTGGGCGTGGACGCGTCATCCCAACTACTTCGGCGACGCCTGCGTGTGGTGGGGATTGTGGCTGATCACGATTGCCGGGTGGTGGTCGCTGCTGACGGTGCTTTCGCCGCTGCTCATGACGTACTTCCTGGTCCACGTCACCGGCGCCCGGCTGACCGAGAAATACATGGCGGGCCGCCCCGGCTTCGACGAATACCGGGCACGGACATCGTTTTTCGTCCCGCGTCAACCCCGATCGGCGCAAAATGACGACCGCGGTCGCTGAATCGCTAAGCTACTGGTCAATGACCGGACCGCGGCACAGTACCGACCTGGACGCGTTGATGCACCGGGTGGCGCGTCGCGATGCGGACGCGTTCGCCGTGCTCTACGACGACACCAGGGCGCGGGTCTACGGGCTGGTGACTCGGGTGCTGCGGGACTCCGGCTACAGCGAAGAGACCACCCAAGAGGTGTACCTCGAGGTGTGGCGGACCGCGGAGGCCTACGACTCGGCGAAGGGCTCCGCCCTGTCCTGGCTGATGACGATGGCGCACCGGCGCGCCATCGACCGGGTGCGCGCCGAGCAAGCGGCCACTGCGCGAGAATCGCGTTACGGCGCGTCCAATGTCGAGCTGCCCGGCGATGTTGTCGCCGAGTCGGCGATCGCCGACGATGAGCGCCGTCGGGTGGCCCAGTGCCTTGAAGGGCTGACCGACATTCAGCGCCAGTGCATCGAAATGGCCTACTACGGCGGGTTGACTTACGCCGAAGTATCACAGCGGTTGTCGGCCAACCTGTCGACGATCAAATCACGGATGCGCGACGCGCTGCGCGGACTCCGTCATTGCCTGGGTGTGCCATGACCGAGCCGACCGAATTCGAACTGCTCGAGCTGGCCACGCCGTACGCGTTGCACGCGGTATCCGATGCCGAGCGCGCGGCCATCGAGCGGCAGGTCGCTGCGGCGCCGCCATCGGTCGCCGAGGCCTTCCGCGACGAGGTGCGCGCGGCCCGCGAGACGATGACGGCGGTTTCGGCGGCAACGGCAGCCGAGCCGCCGACGCATCTTCGCGCGGCGGTGCTGGCCGCGGTGCAATCGAATGCTGCGCGTCGATCTCGTTGGCAGACAGCGATATTGGCTGCAGCCGCCGCAATTGTGGTGGCGCTGGCGGCATTCGGCGCCGGAATCGCGATGCGACCATCGCCCACGCCGAGTATGGCCGAGCAGATCATGGCGGCACCGGACGTGCGCACGGTCTCCGGACAGCTGGGCGGCGGGACGGCGACGGTGGTGTTCTCGCGAGACCGCAACGCCGGTGTGCTGGTGATGAACAACGTGCCGCCACCCTCGCAGGGCACCGTGTATCAGATGTGGCTG
>NZ_JBAPPI010000095.1:0-4947 GCF_049280035.1 Mycobacterium sp.
TCGTTGGGCTGCTCGGCCTGGAAGCGGATGTAGCTGCTTTTGGGGCGTTTGTGCGGCTGGGGGGTAACGAAGCCTCGCGCGGAGAGGATCCGCCAGATCGTGGACACCGCGGGGCTGACACCGTGGCGCCGCTGAAGGTGAAACGCGATCGTCGCCGCCCCGGCCTCATGCCCATCACGCTCCAGCTCCTTACGTAACGCGATGACCTCGTCTTCGATGTCTTTGGCTGTGCGGTTGGGGCTGCGAAACGGCCTTCGTGGGCGTGGCTGCAGGCCCGCGTCGCCCTCGGCCAAGTAACGCTGGACGAGGGTAATCACCCACCGCCGAGAAACCCCGTACTCGCGGGCAACCTCACTTCTACTGCGTCCTTCGACCAGCACGGCCGTGACCACCAGCTGCGGCATTCCCATCGCTCAACCCTCGTCGTCGGGTGTAAACGATGTCCCGAGACAGCTGTGAACGATGTCGTGAACTCACGCACCTCCGCCACCGCCATGTCTGTACCAGGTCGCCGATTGCCTCGGCGGTCGGCGGGGCGGTCTCGCTGTAGGTGTAAGCGAATCGATCCGGGAGGTCGATGTGCTCTCCACCGGTATCCAGTCCGGCCCGGTAAACACCAATGAAAAAACCGGCTGCTCTACCGTCGAGGTGCCACTGGAAGGGCGACAGCGTGCCCACGCAGTCGGTGATCAGCACCTGGATGCCGCCCTCCAGCTGGGCCACGAGTGTCACGCAGTTACCACCGGTGTTGTGGAGCTTGAATCTGGTGCCGAAACGCTCGGACAGCACGGCGCAGATCTCGGCGAAACCGAAGTCCTCCTCGCTGTAGCCGGTCACTCCTACTGCTCCTGGCCGCATGGTTGCGGCACGGAACCTGGTCAACATCTCCTCGCCGAGAAGTCCTGCAGGAGGGGAAGATATTCCCAGCGACTATGGTCTGCCGAAGATCAACCTGGTTGCCAAAGATCAACAGAGGGTCTGGACCTTATCCTGGTTGACTCCCAGCGCGCCCCGCCCGCGATGGTCATGCGCCCGTATCGACGAGCAACACCCTCACATGTCCACACTGGCCCGGTTGTCGCGTTGATGCGCATACCCATTGCGTTCGCCGGATGGCGCACGCACAAGTCTCACGGCGCCGGGGTAGCCGGGCCGGACGTGTCATTGCTTATCGGGCGGCGCGTTGAGTCCAATTTGGTCTGACCCATCCTCGGAAGGGTGTTGACCGAGCCCGCCACGCAGAGAATCGAAGATTGCCAGGCCCTGTCCCACCAGGCCAGTGGCCATCTCGCCCAGCCCGTCGGCGCCGTTGAGGATGGTCAGGTTTGCCCCGGACAGACCATGAGCAGCCTGCCTGACGATTTCGGGTAGCTGATCGATCAGCATCCGGTCCAAGGCCACCCGGTTGTGCGAGGCTGCCGCTTCGGCTTGGATTTTCATTTTCTCAGCGTCGGCAACCGCCAGAATCCGGACGCGTTCTGCCTCCGCCTCGGCGGGCTTGACCACCTCCGAGACCAGCTCTTGCTGCCGGAGCTCTGCCGCGCGCTGAGCCAACTCGGTCCGCATCGCGAGCACTTCGCGCTGGGCTTGCGCCTCGGCCAGCGGTCCCGCCTGGCTGGCTTCTGCCTGCGCTTTGTCGACTTCGGCCTTGTACTGAGCCTGCACGATTGCCGTCTGTCGAGCGAACTCGGCCTGGTTGCGTTGCGACTCCTGCTCGGCCTCTGCCGCGGCCTGATCGGCCTTGGCCTGGGCAATCTGCGCCTGCTGCTGGATGGCCGCGTTGTGGGGCGCGGACATCGCCAGGATGTAGCCCAGGGAGCCGTCGTCGATGGACTGGATCTGCAGGGCGTCGACGGTCAGTCCGATCTTGATCATCTCCTCCTTGGACCCGTCGAGGACCTCCGTGGCCAGCTTCTGGCGTTCCTTGATGATCTGCTCGACGGTCATCGATCCGATGATCGAGCGCAGGTGACCGGCGAAGATTCGCCCAGTCAGAACCGCCATCTGGTTTTGGTCGGACAAGAATCGTTGTCCGGCGCTGACGATGCTTTCGGAGTCGTTGCCGACCTTGAAGGCAATGACGGCTCGAACGTTCAAGGTGATCCCCTGCTGAGTGACGCACCTTTCCTCGACCTCGGCCTCACACATTGCCAGCGTGAGGAGCCGAACCTTTCGGAAGAACGGCATGATGAAAGCGCCGTGACCGGTCACCACACGAAACGGAGCGTTGCCAGCAGCGCGGCCGCCGGAGATCAGCATCGCCTCGTCTGGTGCAGGCACTTTGTAGCCGAACATGTTGAACTCCTTGCAGATTCGTGTTTTAGGTCAGGAAGTCAGCGTTGACAAACTCGGGCCGGGCCATGGCTCAACCAGGACCGTCCGCGCACCTCGGACATCGATCACCAGCACCTCGGTCCCCCTCGGCAGGGGCTGCTCAGACCACGCAAGATAGGCCTCCTTCGTGCCCCGCACCTTCAGAAGGACCTCTCCGACGCCCGCGACGCCGCGGGTCGCCACGATCAACGACCCGACGCAACCGATCACCGAGACCTCACCCACCCCTCGCATACTCCTCCAATCGGCTGTGCTCGCGCACCCATTGACTGGACCAGCGCCCGCCTCGGCCGTCCCCCGGCGTTGTCGTCGTCTTGATGTGTCTTTGGCAGATTCTTGGAACGACACGCTCCACTGTCGGCGGCTCGGGGTAAACCAGAGAGCAGCAGCGGGGTGAGGGCGATGGCCGCGACAGCACCCGTTGCTGCGATTGTTACTTTCCTCATTTTCTCGTTCCTGTCGTTGCCAGAGGCACTAGGGCGGGGCAGACGCACTTCTATATGTCGGTGGTTAGCGGCGCGCAGGCCGCTCTCACAGGTAGGGTGCGGCCGACAACTTGGAGGATTCTTGGAAGATTTGTTGGCGAATTCTCCCGGTGAACGATCCCGGCTGGTGTGCCAAGACAGACGTTGCGGGGGAAGTTTCTCGCTTCGCACGGGCAATAGCGAGCGCCGCGTCGTTCGTCGTGTCCGGCTGCGTGGCGTGCCAGCTGCAGCTAGCGAGTCTTGCGCAAGCCGACGGTTTCCGTCAGCTCTGCTCCGACGTCGGCAGGATCAGCCACGACCCCTCGCGCAACATGCTTCTGGTCTGCAACGCGCAAACCCATACTTGGTTTATGTTGCCGATGATGCCCCAAGTCGCGCACCACGACGCTGGCACCGCGTGCAGTTCCAACAACTCTGAGGCGTTGTCACAAGACAACAGCTACTTACTGACATGCATCAACGGCCTTTGGGTAAACGGCAATTGACATCATCTCCACGAGCCAGGCCTCAAGTCAGCGAAACCTTAAAGGTGCCCGGTAGGGATGACCGTTCAGTTCAACTCGGCAAAGCTCGGCCCATCGCCTGGCCGTAGCCCGCTCGGCCTCAGCAGAGATATTGGTGCGCGGCCATGACGTAATCCTCCGCCTCGGCTCGGCCCATCTTCGTTTCAAGTTGGCCGATGCCGACGCCCTCGGTACATATTTGAATGCCCTGCTGCACAGCGGCATCGTTGCTTGTGAACGGCACGCCGTGGCTTCGCAGGAACGCCAGATATTCCGAGATGTCAGCATGCGCCGTAGCCGGCACGAACGATGCCCCGGCGGCCAGTCCGGCAGCCAGCGCCAGTCCAGCAATCATGTTGCGTAACATCAGGTTTCCCTTCTCAGTAGTGGCCTCGGCTGGATGTCTCGACTCACTCGGCAGGCCAACGGACGTAGTATCTGCCCCTTAATCACCGCCTCCCAATCTTCGGTAAACCTTTTCTTCAATTGCTAGTGGCTCATGCCGCCGAAGGCATTCCCACCGCTGGCATTCACATACCCCGGTGGAATGTTGTTGGGGTCCGCAGAGATCGGCGACGGCAGCCGACCATCCGTTGCCGTGGCTCGACGTCGTTGAGCCACCGCTGCAACCACGAGTGTCTTCATTAGCTCACCGTCTTGGTCAGCTGGATGGCACGGTTTTGCGGGTCGCCGTGCCGGTAACAGGATCACCGGAATCGCCGGGGTCAGTTGGACGCGTCAAACCGCACAAGATGCCGAATCGCCCACAATTGACGATTTCTGAAATTAAATGTTAGGCGCGCTACGGTACGCGGCTTGGAGACTTAGCAACGCGGTTTGAAGAAATTGTTCGGTACTTTGCTCGTGGAGCGGCCTCGGGTATGGCGGCACTGCGAGAATTCTGTGACGCGCACTGAACCCCGGGTCGCGCGGCCACGCATATTTCTGCTCGTTTTCGTACCGGACTTTGTGCTAGACGGGTTGCGGCTCAATAGGTATAGGTGTGCCGACTGTGAGGGCCGACAGGCCCTCCTTTCACTCCCCAGCTCTCGCAAGCTCCCCGCCTCGGCGGGGCGGTCCGCGTCCCTCGGGTGGGTGCTCAAAAGGCTCCGCAGTGCTGGCTGACAGCGGATGATGGTGCGTGTCCTCGTGCTGGGAGCCATGGGTGTCGGGAAGGGCGTGACTGGTGGAGGGCACTCCGTTTGGTCGCTACCGCCTGATCGAGTTGTTGGGCCGCGGCGGCATGGGTGAGGTGTGGCGCGCGCATGACACCGTCACCGACCGGGTCGTGGCCGTCAAGGTCTTGCCCGCGCATTTGTCTGAGGATGAGGATTTTCAGCGGCGATTCCGCCGGGAAGCCCACGCGGCGGCAAGGTTGGGCACCCCGCATGTGGTCCCGATCCATGACTATGGGGAGATCGACGGTCGACTGTTCGTGAGTATGCGGTTGATCGAGGGCCGCGACCTACAAGAGGTGCTGGCCGACGGGCCACTGGAACCGGCCCGCGCGGTGCGCATCATCGACCAAGTCGCCAAGGCGCTGCATGCCGCCCACAAGGTCGGGCTGATCCACCGTGACATCAAACCCTCCAACATCTTGCTCGACGATGACGACTTCGCCTACC
>NZ_JBAPPI010000096.1:0-7161 GCF_049280035.1 Mycobacterium sp.
CCGCGCTGAAACACAGTCTCCAGCAACGCTTCCAGCCCGTAGATGTCGCTCACGCAAGCCAGCGCCGTGTACTCGCCAACCGAATGGCCGCAGGCGATGGCGTCCTCGACGAACGCACCCTGCTCGCGCATCTCGGCGACCTGGGCGGCCGCCACCGTCGCCATGGCGACCTGGGTGAATTGGGTCAGATACAGCACGCCCTCGGGGTGTTGGTAGTGCACGCCGCTGGCGATCAGGCTGGTCGGGTTGTCGCGCACCACGTGCATGATCGAGAAGCCCAGCGTTCCGCGGGTGTACTTGTCGGCGTCGTCCCACACCTTGCGGGCGGCCTTGGAGCGGGCCCGGACTTCCATGCCCATGCCCTTGTGCTGAATGCCCTGACCGGGAAACGCGTAGACGGTCTTCGGCGAAGCCAGCCGTGCCGTCGCCGACATCACCAGATCCGAGCCGACCCGGGCGGCGACCTCTAAAACCTCTGCGCCCTGGTCGATTCCGACCCGATCGACCCGGAAGTCCACCTCGTCGCCGGGACGCACCATACCCAGGAAGCGGGCCGTCCAGCCCACCAATCGAGCAGGGGGGCGGGCCTGGCGGTCGGTGGCGGTCGCTACATGTTGTGCCGCTGCCGACAACCACATTCCGTGCACGATCGGCGATTCCAGACCGGCCAGCAGTGCGGCGGACCGATCGGTGTGAATCGGATTGTGATCGCCGGACACCACTGCGAACGGGCGCATATCGACCGGCGCAGGCAGTGTGACATCCCGCCGGCGGCGCCGCGGGGTGTCGGTCGCGTTCTCGGAGACCGCGCCACCGGCACGCAGCGGGTCGGTTAATTCGGCAGCGCCGGTGCGGCCACGAATCGCGAACCGCTCCTCAAGCGTGGCGAGCACTGTGCGGTCCGCGGCGGCGACCGTCACCGAGATCGGAACCACTCGACCGAATTCGGTATCGGTGGCCACCGAAGCCGTTGCAGTGACGGTCAATTCGGCCGGCACCTTGGGCAGATTGGTAAGCAGGTGCGCTGCATGGTCCAGGTGCACCAGGCTCAGCAAGCCTTCCACGACCGGGACGCCGGCAGCGGTGACCGCGGAGCCGATGGCCGCGAAGACCGCCGGCCAGCAGCGGCCGACCAGCGCGTCGGGCACGGTGGTCAGGGTGGGTGCCAGCGGCTCGCCGAAGATGGCGGTGACCCCGGTGTGGTCGGCTACCAGCTCGGGGTCCCACGGCACGGTCACGGTGGCCGTCCCGTTGTGCACCCGGGGCAGCGCTTCCGGACCGTCGGCACCGGCGGCGATGGCCAGCACCGAGCGCATGGCTTCGATGGCGTCCTTGGTGCGGACAACCGGAATGCCGCCGTCAATCGTGCTGGCGGGCAAGCTAAATCGGATGTCGATCCAGGTGCCCGCGATCGGCACGCTCAACACAACTTGGTCGCCGTCGATCTGTAGCCGCGCGCCGGTGGATGAATGGGTGGCCCGTGACTCTTCTGGTCCGTCGTGCACCTGCCACTCGGCAGGATGGGCGATGCGGTGCACCGGGTTGGTGGCGACGCGGCCGGCCCACAGCACATCCGGCGCGTCCAACACCACGGCCAGCAGCCCACGCACATCGACGCGCCCCTGCCGGCGCGCGATCACCGGCGCGGGCTGCGCCCCGGTTGACAGCACCTCGTCGATCGCGGCTTGCTCGAAGCGGTCCAACAATTCGCCGACCGGTTCGTCCATCCGGGTGATACCAGCGACCGCGGCGGTGCCGGGAATGATGCACACCTCATCAGCCTCGTAACGGGCGTCGTGGGCCTGCCACAGCGAATCACTGCGCCACCAGCGCCGTACATCTTTATCGATGACCGGCACGAAGTTGACCGGCTTGCCCAGCGTCTTGCACAGCGTGACGAAGAATGGCACATCGGCCGGGTGCAGCTGCACGGTCTCAGCGTCGGGATAGCGGGCCAGCAGCGCCGCGATGGCCGCATCCGGGTTCTCGAGCAGCGCGTCGTCGTTGAAGAGGGTCTCGATCGGACCGTGGTCCTGCGGGTGCAGCCGCGCCTCGGCTCGTTGCAGCATCTGCTCGAACCGGTCGCGCCAGGTGTCGGCCAGCCACCGGCTGCCCGGCGCCGCAGTGTCGGCCGTGCTGTCGCCGTCGCCGATGGTCAGCTCGACATAACGCCGCAGCCACTGCAGGTAGGTCATCTCGGCGACGTCGCCGAAGTACGGCTTGGCGGTGACGGCCATCGCCGCGATGATCTCGTCGCGGCGATCGGCGACCGCGTCCGCGTCTCCGGCGACCTCGTCGAGCAGCCGCCCGCAACGGGAAGCGGAGTTGTCGATCTCGTGGATGTCGGCGCCGAGCTGGCTGCGGCTGGACGCCATGCCGCCCTGAGCTTTTCCAGCGCTGATCCAGTGGTCGGTGCCCTGCGTTTCGACCAGCATCCGCTTGACCGACGGCGATGTCGTCGACTCTCTTGTCGCCATTGCTGCGGTGCCCACCAGAATGCCGTCGACGGGCATCAACGGGAAACCGTAGGACTCGGCCCAGCGCCCGGACAGGTATTCGGCCGCCCGCTCGGGGGTGCCGATGCCGCCGCCGACGCAGACGGTGATGTTGGGCCGCGATCGCAACTCCGAGTAGGTGGCCAGCAGCAGGTCGTCGAGGTCTTCCCAGGAGTGGTGACCGCCGGCGCGCCCGCCCTCGATGTGCATGATGACCGGCTTGGTCGGCACCTCGGTGGCAATGCGGATAACCGAACGGATCTGTTCGACGGTGCCCGGTTTGAAAACCACGTGGCTGATCCCGATCTCGTTGAGTTCGTCGATGAGCTCGACGGCCTCTTCCAGCTCGGGGATGCCTGCACTGACGATCAGGCCGTCGATCGGCGCACCGGACTGGCGGGCCTTCTGTACCAACCGTTTTCCGCCGACCTGCAGCTTCCACAGATACGGGTCGAGGAACAGCGCGTTGAACTGGTAGGTCCGACCGGGTTCAAGCAGCCCGGACAGCTCCTCGATGCGGTCGTTGAAGATCGGTTCGGTGACCTGCCCGCCGCCGGCGAGCTCGGCCCAGTGCCCGGCGTTGGCCGCGGCGGCGACGATCTCGGCGTCGACGGTGGTCGGGGTCATGCCCGCCAGCAAGATCGGTGACCGGCCGGTCAGCCGGGTGAACTTCGTCGAGAGTTTGACCCTGCCGTCGGGCAAGCGGACCACCGACGGGGCGTAGCTCGACCAGGGACGGGCCACCTCGGGCACGGCGCCGATCGTGAACAGGTTGCGTTGCCCGCCGCGGGTCGCTGCGGGCACGATGCCGATGCCGAGGCCGCGGATCACCGGTGCGGTCAGCCGGGTCAGGATGTCGCCGGGGCCCAGGTCGAGAATCCAGCGGGCGCCTGCCTCGTGGACCTTCACGACCTCGTCCACCCAGTCGACCTGCTGTACCAGGATGTACTCGGCCAGCGCGCGGGCAAATTCGACATCGAGGCCGACCTTTTCGGCCCAGTCGCCGACGATGTCGATACCGTCGGCCAGCCGTGGCGTGTGGAACCCCACCTCGACCTGCACCGGGTCGAAGGCCGGCGCGAAGACGTCGCCGCCGCGGATCTTGTTCTTGCGGTCGGCTTCTTCTTTGTCCGAGATCTGCTTGCAGTACAGCTCGAAGCGGGACAGCTGCTCGGGGGTGCCGGTGATGACGACCGAGCGCCGGCCGTTGCGGATCGACAAGACGGGCGGCAGCACGGTTCGGACGTCTTGGGAGAAGTCCTCGAGCAGCCGGTAGATGCGCTCGGGGTCGGCGTTGCTGACCGACACCATCGGTGGGCGATCGCCGAGGACCGAGATGCCGCGGCGGCGGGCCACCAGCGTGCCGGCGGCGCCGATCAGCTGTGCGACGGCAAGCAGCTCAACATCGCGTTCGCCCGCGGCTTTCAGCGCCTCCACGCCCAGAACGCCCTGCGAGTGACCGACGACGGCTACCGGCGGGGTGGCCTGCAAGTCCATGCCTTGGCGCGCAAGGGTGCGTATCGCGGCGATTTGGGTCAGCAGCACGCCGGGCAACGACACCGCGGCCGAGGTGAGTTGCCTGGCGGACGGAACCGGGTCCTCGGCAGCCAGCGCGCGTACCCAACGCAGCGGCTCAAAGCCGATGGGACGGACCACGACGAGCTCCTTGGCGACCGGCTCGAGCAGCATGTCCACCTCGCCGACCAGCGTCGACAGCTCAGATTCGACGCCTGCCGAAGACACCAGCTCTTCCAGCGTCTCCAGCCACGCGCCGCCTTGCCCACCGAACGCGACCGCATAGGCCTCGCCGGCACTGAGACGATCGACCAGGGCATGAGTGCCCTGCGCAGCCTCCGGGGTGATCCCGTCGTGGTCCGCCGACACTCGATGGTGCTCGTAGATCGTCACGTGCGTATCTCCCTAAAAGCGCTTATCGCCTTGCGTGCCAGAGCAGCGCTGCCCTGCGGATATCGTCAAAATCCCGACCGAGCCCCCGTCCAACCGACCGCGTCTCGACGAACCCGGCTTCGGAGGGCCGACCGAGGGGGCGTTATCGCCTGCTATAAGAGTGTCATAAGAACCAGTGGGGTTTCCTGCGCGAATCGGTTACTGGTGAGTTCTACGCGCGGGTAACAGTGCCCTGGGTAACACTCCGCTCAACGGCGGCCGAGGGCCTGCGGACCAAACCCGCTGGATGCAGGTGGTTACGGTCGAGTAGCAACAACAGCGCAGATCAAGGCAGTATTGTTATGCAATCGTTATCTAAAAATTCTGCGCTTTATCGAGACTGTCGGTCTACATCTGACCACGCCGCGCGCAGTGACCGAAGAGAATCGGGCCGCCGCAGCGGACGGCAGAAGTTTGCTGGAAACTTACCCGCGGGTCAGCACAGCTCAGGCCCACTGCCCGAACTGGGGCTTGCAAATGTTGTTGAGGTCGACTCCGACGCCTCCGACGTTGCGCTTGTCGATCTCGACCTGATGCAAATTCGCGGCGGGATGAGTGCGACCCCCGGGTGAGCCCCAGTTGTGCTGCCAGAAGTAGGAGCCCAGGCCGTCTTGCAGCGCCCATTCGATCGTTTTGGAATTCCCGTACACGCCGGTCCGCTGGTGACCGACCACCGACTCCCAGCCGCGCAGGTAGGGCGCCACCTGCGCCTTGTACTGCTCGTGGGACGGGTCGTCATCAATCGAGGCGTAGATGGGGGCGCCAGCCGGACCACCAGCGGCGCTGTGCAGCTGCGACCCCCGCTGCGCATGCGTGACGCCCGCGCTTTGACCGCCTAGCCAGTCGGCGGAGCTCTGCTTGCCGTACTGGTAGCAGGAGACGATCTTGAGGCCGTTCTGGTTGAGGTCGCGGGCTTCGGGCAGTTGGATCGGCTTCCCCAGCATCCAGGAGCCGCCGGGCCGACGATCCGATACGTACCGGATGGAGCCCACTGCGCCGGCCGCCCTGATCTGGCCGGCGGGGATCACTCCGGCCGCATAATCCAGCAAAACGCCCAGGCCATCCGCCGAGGCCGACGGCGCGCACAGCGACCCCGCCGCGACACCGAGACCGATCAGGGCAGGTGTCGCCGCCGCGAATTTCAGCACAGAGCGCCGCGACGTAAGCGTCACGCGTCACAGGATACGACAAACACACCAATTACCACGTCAACGCCACTGGTCACATCTGTATCAGGACCGGCGGACCTGCTGCATCACCTCCGCCAGGTGCCGGTGCCCGAACAATCCGAAACTGCCGACCACGGCCGCCGGCGCTGCCCTTACAACCAGGGTCGCAAAGGTTTCCGGAAAAAAATTGCGGGGTGGGGGTGTGGGAACTGGGTTTGGAGCTGACCTGGGGCGATGGTCTTTGAGCAACTGTGTGCATCGATCTCCGGTCTCACGGTCGCCGGACAGCAACTATGGTTGCTCCGTGGTCGATGGCATGGCGCCGTTCGTGCAGCCGGAAACCCAACGCGCGGCGGGCTTCCTGCGCCCGGTCGCGCATCGGAACTACTGGATAGCGGCCGGCCTGCTGATTCAGCTCGCCGGAGCGGCCCTGCCGATCGCGGTGCTGTTCAAGCGCGCGAAAAGTGAGGACCTCCTGCAACACGTGACGGGTCTCACGGTGAAGCTCGTTTGGCACCAAGCGATCCACGACCCCCACGGCCGTCCGCTGATCATCGCAGGCACGGTCGTGTTCGTACTCGGCTCGATGGTCCTCGCGCGCCCCTTTGTGAAGCACGTGCTGACGCTGGTGCTCGCAGTGCCGGTCGCGGCGCTGGTGTTCGTCGCCGCGCTCGGCGCGGTCGCGCTGATCGTGGTGGTCCTCGGGCTCATCGTGTGGGCGTTTGCGGACAGCTCGGGGTTCTCGTGGTCGGGGTCGGGGTCCGGAAAGAAGAAGACGCCCGACGGCGGAGCGGACGAGGGTTCGTAGGACGGGCTGCTGCGCACGATCGTCGCGGTCTGCCGGTCAAACATGGCACGAAGAGGCCCGGTAGTGGGCGCGGTCCAGGCTTTCTCCGACAATGCCGTGTCTCGACACGCAGGGGCGGTCGGTGACTGAGGCGCAACACCGGCACCGGCTGCACGCGCCAGTATGTACGATCCTCCCCATGCCGCTGGTCAGTGGTGTGACAGTCGCCGGGTTCAGTATTGTTCGGCTGCTCGCGTCCGGAGAGATCGGTGAGCTCTATCTGGCTGAACACCCGAGGTTGCCGCGCCAGTACGCGCTCAAGATGCTGTCGGCCGATGTGTCGGCCGACCCGGAGTATCGCTTCCGGTTCCACCAGGAATCCGACCGGGCAGCCGCTCTGTGGCATCCCAACATCGTCGGCCTCCACGATCGCGGTGAGTTCGACGACCAGCTGTGGCTCGCGATGGACTACGTCGACGGCACCGACGCCGCCCAGCTGCTAACCGATACCTATCCCGACGGCATGCCGCCAGACATGGTGATCGAGATCGTCTCCGCGATCGCGGACGCCCTCGATTACGCCCACGAACAGGGGCTGGTGCATCGCTACGTGAACCCGAGCAACATCCTTCTCACCGATTCGGCATCCGGCAGACGACGAATTTTGCTGGCAGGCTTGGGTGTCGCCCGGCGCCCCGACGAGACCAACAGTCTGACTCGGGCGAACCTTGGCATCGGCACCGTGAGCTATGCAGCGCCCGAG
>NZ_JBAPPI010000097.1:0-2786 GCF_049280035.1 Mycobacterium sp.
CACCCAAGCCGTCTTGGCCCTGGCCCGCCGCCGCCTCAACGTCTTGTGGGCCATGCTGCGCGACCACACCACCTATCAACCCACCACACCTAACGCCGCGGCGGCTTGACAACGTCATTGAGAATCCACCTTGAGTCGGTGCTAAGTATCGATAGCTATACCTAGGCTAAACACCTAGGTACAGTTAGAGCAACCCAGACTGGAGGTGATTTGCATGACACTTCTGCAAGGCGCGCTGGCAGATCGTGACGCCTGGTCGGCAGTCGGCGAGTGCGCGATCGAGAAGACCATGGCAGCGGTCGGCACCAAATCCGCGATGCTGATCATGCGCGAGGCGTACTACGGCACCACCCGGTTCGATGACTTCGCCCGCCGGGTGGGCATCACGAAGGCCGCCGCCTCGGCGCGGCTGGCCGAATTGGTCGAACTCGGGCTATTGACGCGGCGGCCATATCGCGAGCCGGGGCAGCGCACCCGCGACGAGTACGTGCTCACCGAGGCCGGCATCGATTTCATGCCGGTGGTGTGGGCGATGTTCGAGTGGGGGCGACATCACCTGCCGGGCCATAACCGATTGCGTCTCACTCACCTGGATTGCGGCGCCGAAGCGACAGTCGAAATCCGTTGCGCTGAAGGCCATCCAGTGCCGCCAGAGGAGCTCGGCGTGCGGTCGGTCAGACGGAATTCGCGCCGCGACAGTTGAGTCGACGGTGCGATCCGGTTCGATCAGAGCTTGGAGCCAAGCCCCGCAACCAAATTGATCGTCACCGCCAGGACAACAGCTCCGAGAAGGTAGGACAGTAACGCATGACGCAACACCGTCGACCTGATGGAGGTCAATCCGATCTCGGTGTCTGACACCTGGTAGGTCATGCCGACGGTGTAGGCGAGATACGCGAAATCACGAAAGCGGGGCGGCTCCGGGTCGTGGAAGTTGATTCCGCCCGGGTCGCCCGAATAGTAGAGCCGCGCGTAGTGCACGGTGAACAGAGTGTGCACCGCAAACCAAGACGCCGCGACGGTCAGGATGCCGACAACGGCCGCCGCTATGGCCTGGCCGCCGGAACGCGACCCGGCGGCGACCACATAGCCGACCCCGCCCAGGCTCGCGATGCTCGCCGACAGGATGACCGCGTCGGCGACCCAGCGGGTCGCGTCCTCTCGCGTCACCCACCTACAGGTCTGCTCGGCATTCATTCCGCGCAGGATGAACTGCGTCCACGCCACATACACTCCGGCGCCAACAACCCAACCGGCAACCGCAAACCGCCAACCGACCGTGTTGCCCACCACGAGAGCTACGGCGACTCCGAGCGCCACGACGACCAATATCCGAACCGCGACGGTGTCGCGGATCAACTTCACCAGGGAATTCACAATCCCGAGCTAACCATCAACGGGTTCGCCAGCTCACCATTCCAGCGTCATCCGCCGGCCAACAGCCGGCCCGCTGATGTAGGCTACTGTAATATTTACAGTACGATCATGTGGGCGAGACGGAGAAGCTGTGGAAAGTCCAGTTCAAGACGCTGCCGTCAGCACTGCCTTGCCTGCCGACTTCATCCGTGACCCATACCCGTACTTCGCGCAGAAGCGCAGCGAGGCGGGCGTGTTCCACGGGACGGTCGTCGACTACTCCAAAACCCCCGAATCGCTGCGGCCCAAGAACTCGTTTGCCGCCATGTCGTTCGATGCTGTCAACAAGGCGTTCCGCGACGGTCAGGTCTTCACCGCCACCTACTACGACAACACGATCGGCTTGTTCATGGGTCCGACCATCTTGGCGATGGAAGGCAAGAACCACCGCGAGCATCGCAACCTGGTGTCGGCGGCGTTCAAGTCCAAGGCGCTCGCGCGCTGGGAACCCGCGGTTGTGCGGCCGATCTGTAATGCGCTGATCGACGAGTTCATCGGCGCCGGCGAAGCCGATCTCGTCCGAAACTTCACGTTCGAGTTCCCCACCCGGGTCATCGCGACGCTCTTGGGCCTGCCGGCCGAGGACCTGCCGACGTTTCGCCGGCGCGCGGTGCAATTGATCAACTACACCATCAAGTACGAGCGCGCCTTCGAAGCTTCTGCGGCGCTGAAAGACTACTTCCTGGACCAGATCCAGCAGCGTAAGGCCAAGCCGACCGATGACATCATCGGCGATCTGGTCACCGCGGAGATCGACGGCGAAAAGCTCAGCGACGAAGCGATTTACTCCTTCCTGCGGCTGCTGCTACCCGCCGGGCTGGAAACCACCTACCGGTCATCGGGCAACCTGTTGTTCTTGTTGCTGACCCACCCGAACCAGTTCGACGCGGTACAAGCCGATCACGAGCTGATCCCGACTGCGATCGAAGAGGGGCTGCGTTACGAGACACCACTGACCACGGTGCAGCGGTTCGCCACCGAAGACACCGAACTCGAAGGGGTCAAAATTCCCACGCGCTCCGCGGTTGATCTGTGCGTCGGCTCAGCCAATCGTGATGAGCAGCGGTGGGAACGCTCGGGGGAATTCGACATCTTCCGCAAGCACATGCCGCACATCTCCTTCGCGGCCGGTGAACACACGTGCTTAGGGCTGCACCTCGCCCGCATGGAGACGCGGGTTGCCTTGGAATGCCTGCTGAATCGGGTCACCAACGTCAAGCTCGTCACCGATGATGACCCGCATATTTATGGCCAGCCGTTCCGATCACCGAACGCGCTTCCGGTGACGTTCGACGCCAAGTAGGGTCCCAAAATGGTCAAAGTGATGGAGGGCTTTCGGGTCCTGGAGGTTGCGCAGTTCACGTTCGTCC
>NZ_JBAPPI010000098.1:0-21863 GCF_049280035.1 Mycobacterium sp.
AATCACAGCGCCTCACGGCGCACGAAACCAGCACTGAACGCCTTCGCGATCACCTTCGCCGACCGCATGCCGGCCAGCGAGAACAACTAACCGAAGATGCCACTTACACCGTTAATCTGACGGACCCCCCGCGGCGGGACGGTTGCGTGGCTTGTCGCCTACGGGTTCGGCCGTGTCGATCGCGGGTCCTCTCGTTGGAACAGTACGAACAGCCATGCGAGGGAGGGCAACACGACTAGGAGCCCGATGAGGGAGGCGATGGCGGTGGCTTGCAGTGTGGCGTGCGGGGATGCGGCCTGTTCGAGGGACAGGCCTGGTAGTAGCTGGGGGTACTGTCCGATGCCCCATGCCCACAACACGCTGGTGACTGCGAGCGCCGCTGTGACTCGCACGGCAATGTAGTAGCGCCTGGCCAACAGCAGCAGCGACACGAACCCAGCGACCATGGAGCCGATGACGAGCGGTAAGCCGCGGTGTAGGAGGCCGTGGTAGAGCTGGTGCGCGTCGGCGCGCACGACCGCGATCGCAGCAACGGCTACGACGCCGACAGTGATGCCGCTGAGCAAGCCCTGTCGGCGGAAATACTCAGCTAGGTCGGTGTGTCCGCGTCGGCGGGCGTCGGCGGTGAGGTAAATGGCTGATAGGTAGGCGCAGACGCCGACCGCGAGCACGCCGCAGGTCAACGAGGTGGGGTTGACCCAACTGGTGATGATGTCGCCTTTGGCGAGGCCTGGTGGGACTCGGTCGGAGGCGACACCGCCGGCCGTCGTTCCGAGGAAGAAGGGGGTGATTACGGAGGAAAACGCGAACGCCGCGCCGAACAGGCGTCGTTGCCATGTCTCGGTAACAGCTTTGCGGAACGCGAAGGCCGATCCGCGGGCGATGATGCCGAATGCGATCAGTGTGAGAGGGATGTAGAGGGTGGAGGCGATCGCTGCGAAGGAAGACGGAAATGAGGTCCACATCAGCACGAGGACGAAGATCAACCAGACGTGGTTGGCTTCCCAGACCGGCCCGATGGAATGTTCGATGAGACTGCGGCGCTCGTGTCCGTGTTGAGGGTCACCGGCGATAAGGTCCCAGAAGCCGGCGCCGAAGTCAGCCCCGCCGAGCAGGGCGTAGGCGGTCCCGGACAGCCACGTGAGCGCCAGGAGCGTGGTGGCCAGCGACACCGCTACACCGCCTCGTAGTCGGCGACGTCGGATTCCTGGGGTGCGACAGGAACGGGCCGGGTGCGAACCATATGGCGCAGGATGTAGACGATGGCCACGGTGAGGACCGTATAGACGACCACCAACAGGGGTAGCCCCCAGCCGATCCCCGCCGCGGGGTTGACGGCCTGGTCGACCCGCAGCAGGCCGTAGACGATCCACGGCTGACGTCCGACCTCGGTGGTGATCCAACCCGCTTCCATGGCCGCGACCGAGGCGAGGCCTGACACCGCGACAGCGCGCAGGAACCAGGCCGAGGCGGGTATGCGGTGGTGCCGCCACCAGGCCCACCCCAACCATGCCCCCAGTGCGAGCAGCGCGAAGCCGATACCAACCATGCTGTCGAAGGCCAGATGGACGATGTTGACCGGCGGGCGCTGGTCGCCGGGTACTCCGTCCAGGCCGGCGATATAGGCGTTCGGGTTGAGCCGGGTCAGCAGAGACAGACCGTCGGGAATGCGGATCGCGCCGTGCAGGGAGTTGTCGTAGTAAATGCCACCGACCGATTCCGGCGCGCCGTGCTGGCTGCGGTACAAACCCTCCATCGTCGCGAGTTTTGTCGGTTGGTTGTCAGCAACGTAGCGGGCCGCCCAGTCTCCGACCACGATCTGGATCGGCGTCACCGCGCAGGCGACGGACAGGGGAACGAGCAGACCGAGATGGTGGTAGCGGTCGCGGTGTCCCCGCAACATAGCAACGGCGTACACGCTGGCGATGAGGAAGCCGGTGACCATGAACGCAGCCAAAATCATGTGGGTGGTTTCGGGCCAGGTCGCCTTGTTGAACATCGCCGACCATGGCGACACAGTGGTCAACTTGCCGTTGTGTTCAGTGAACCCCTGCGGACTGTTCATCCAGGAGTTGGCGGTGACAACGAAGAACGCGGAGAGCACTCCAGCCACGAAGATCGGGACACCAGCGAGCAGATGCACCCGTGGTGTGAGTCGATCCCAGCCATAGAGGTAGATGCCGAGAAAGATCGCTTCGATAAAGAACGCGAAGCCCTCAATCGTGAAAGGTAGCCCGATCACCGATCCGTAGTGCTCCATCAGACCGGACCACAACAAGCCCATCTCAAAGGACAGGATCGTCCCGGACACTGCACCCACCGCGAACAGCACGCCCAGCGCGCGGGCCCAGCGACGCGCCAGCAGACGGTAATGCACATCGCCGGTGCGCTGGCCCCGCCATTCCAGAAACAGCATCAAACCGGGCATGCCCACTCCAAGACACGCGAGCACGATGTGCCAGCCCAGGGAGAAGCCCATCTGGGACCTCGGCGCGATAAGGCTGCCCGCGGCCACGATTGTCCCTGGTGAAATCATGCCCGCGCTAACTCCTCTCGCGGCCTGGCCGACGCGACGTGCTGCGGGTGACCTCTTTGGCGCCGTACCCGCGACTCTACGACCGGTGTCGACTTCGTCGAAGCAGTGGCCACCGCGATGACGACGATGGCGCTGTACGAGACGATCATGGTCAGGGGCTAGCAGACTCTCGTCGATCCCGAAACAAAGATCGATGTGAACACAGTCATGACTCTCCCGGAACCCTAGGTGACCACCGTGCATGAAGCGCCGCACGGGGTGCTACCAAAAGCCACTCTCCCGCTATGGCTCAATAGTGTTGTCGCCCAGTTTGTTTCGTTGATGATGTTGATTACAGATCAAGAAATACTCCGTATTGGTTATCCTGTTGTGCGGCAACAGGTTGTCGAGCGGACAGGACAATCTATCTCTGAGTTGGTCACTCTATTTCTCGCGAATTGCCTTGGCCAAAGACGTCGATCGTGCCAAGCAGTCCCCGACCCTACTCAGAACCTTGGCGTTGTCCGGCGCGGACGGCGGCTTCGACCTTGTCTCCGAGGCTCTTGTCCACATTCCGCAAGTAGCCGAAGGCGCGCTGGAGCACCGGCTCGCTCACGCCGGCGAGCAGCGCTCCCACGACGTTGCTGACCAGCCGCTCTCTTGCCGCGTCGTCCATGACCTCGCGGACCAGCGCGCCGGGCTGGCTCCAGTCGTCGTCCTCGGCGTGCTCGACATACGCGGCGCGCATGATCTCGCCGTCGGCGTACCAGCTCGCCGGCTTGTGGTGCTCGCTGTCCGCCTGCGGACCGCCCTTGGAGTTCGGAAAGTACACCGGGTCGGTCCGGTTGACGATCCGCATCGCACCGTCCTTGCTGTAGGTGTTGACGGCTGTGATGGGGGCGTTGACCGGGATCTGCTCGTAGTTCACGCCGAGCCGGGCCCGGTGCGCGTCGGCGTAGGAGAACAGCCGTGCCAGCAGCATCCGGTCCGGACTCGGGCCGATCCCCGGCACCATGTTGTTGGGCTGGAAAGCGACCTGCTCGATCTCGGTGTGGTTGTCGACAGGGTTGCGGTCGAGGGTCATCTTGCCGACCTCGATCAGCGGATAGTCGGCGTGCGGCCACACCTTGGTCAAGTCGAACGGGTTGAACCGGTAGGTCGCGGCGTCCTCGAACGGCATGATCTGTACCTTGAGCGTCCAGCTTGGGTGGTCGCCGCGCTCAATCGCCTCATACAGGTCCCGGGTGTGATAGTCCGGGTCGGTCCCCGCGAGGAGGTCACCTTCGGCCTGGGTCCAGAACTCGATGCCCTGCTCGGTGATGAAGTGGTACTTCACCCAGACCCGCTTGCCCTGCGCGTTGATCCACATGTAGGTGTGGCTGGAGTACCCGTTCATGTGCCGCCAACTCTTCGGGAAGCCGCGGTCGCCCATCAGCCAGATCACTTGGTGCGCCGTCTGCGGGAGCAGCGTCCAGAAGTCCCACTGCATATCGTTGCTGCGCAGATTGTTCTTGGCCAGCCGCTTCTGCGACCGGATGAAGTTCTGGAAGTGCATGGGGTCCTTGACGAAGAAGATCGGCGTGTCGTTGCCGACCATGTCGTAGTTGCCCTCGCTGGTGTAGAACTTCAGCGAGAAGCCGCGCAGGTCCCGCCACATGTCGGGGCTGCCTCGTTCCCCCGCCACCGTGGAGAACCTGGACACCAGCCGGGTGGTGCTCCCCGGCTGGAACAGCGCCGCCTTGGTGAAGGCGCTGACATCGTTGGTGACCTCGAACCGGCCAAACGCGCCGCTGCCCTTGGCGTGCGGCTGCCGCTCTGTGATCCGTTCCCGGTTGAAGTTGGCCATCTGCTCGATCAGGTAACTGTCCTGAAGCAAGATCGGGCCGCCCGCGCCGACGGTCAGCGAATACTGGTCGCTCTCGACCGGGATACCGGAATCAGTCGTCTGGATTGGATTGTCATTTGTGCTGCTCATACCACTATCTCCTTCGGGCTTGATTGGTTGTCGGCTGGGTTGAGTGCGAGGAAGGGAGGCGCCCGCAGCGAAGACCAGCGGGCACGGGCGCCGGTGCATTCGTAGCCGATCACGGTTTTGTCGGCGGAAACCACTGTGGCCATCGTCATGCTCCTACTCCGGCCAGCTGTTGGTGAGGATGATCTCGACGAAGTCGTCACGGACGAACGAATCGTCGAAGTGTTGCAGCACATCGGCATTGACGGTCCCGAAGGTGCTACGCGGCCGGTGCTTCATACCATCGGTGAACGCCCGCAGGATCCGGTCCTTGAAATCGGGTCGAGGATGCGCAGCGGTGACCGCCTCAATTGCCTCTGCGGACAGATCGTTACGACCGATGCCCAGCACGTCAGTCTCCACACCTGCTGTGACAAGTGCGATTTCGGGTTCCAGGAACTCCGGCACGCCGGGCGTCGTGTGCAGCGCAATGGAAAGCCACACCTTCCGCGCGGCGGCTTCGTCAACGCCACGCTCCAGCAGGAACTTCCGTGCCGCGTTGGCGCCGTCGACCTCGAACCGAAGCATCGACGTCCGGTAGCCCGCGGTGAGCCCGATGTCGTGGAACATCGCACCGGCATACAGCAATTCGGGGTCGGGCTGCAGACCACGCCGATGACCTTGCAGTGCGCCGAAGAGGAACACCCGGCGGGAGTGGTTGAACAGAAGCTCGTCTTCGGTGTCGCGGATGTACTCGGTGATTTCACGCACGAGTGGGGTGTCGGGGATGACGATGCCGGCGACGTGCTGCGTTGATGCGGAGGTCACGGTTATTCCTTTCGGTTGGATGTAGAGGTGGCTCAACACATTTCGGAGTTGAACTCAAGCCACCATGCGGTCGGCTACCGCCTGATCGAAACGATCCAGCACCGTCGCGGCCACCAGCCGGTGTGCGCCCAGCGGCGGCGCCATCGGGATGCCGGCGTCTTGCGCGTACGCCCACACCCGGTCGGTGAGACGTCCCGGCGCCAGGAACCACGGCGCGATGACCAGCCGGCGGGCGCCGCGGCGTCGTAACTGACTGGGGGCGTCAGCCACCGAAGCCTCCGGTCTGGTGGCGAACGCGGTCGTCGCCCCCGCCCACCGGGTTCCCGCCGCCAGCTTCGCCGCCACTGCAGCAGTGCGTGCATTCGCCGCGGCATCCGAGGAGCCGATCGCGACCACGAGCACGCCGAGCGCGTCATCGAGCCGGGAAACCCCCAACCCGGCCAGCCGATCCCGCAGCACCGACACCAGCCGATCGTCTTCACCGAGCACATCGGCCTGTCGCACTTCGATTCCGCTCCTCGCGGCACCGGAGCGGGCAATCTGCCCGGGGATGTCGATACCGGCGTGGTAGGCGTCGGCCAGCAGCAGCGGAGTCACCACCGCCTCGCGGGTGCCTGACAACCCGGCGAGCACGTCACCCAGGGTAGGCGCATTCCGTTCCAAGAAGGCGACGCGCACGTCAAGGCCCGGCCGCAGGCGGGAAAGCAAGCCGGCTACATCGCGGGTATTGGCGGCCGATCTCGGATCGGCACTGCCATGCGCGGTCAACACGAGCGTGGTCATGAGGCCTGCAACCCGTATTCGACCTTGGCCAGCCCCTGCCAGCGCCCGCTAGGCGAGTCGGCGTCCTCGGCGGGACGAGTGTGCGCGGCCGAATCCACCAACACCGCGTCTGCCATGTTGGAGGCCACCAGGTAGTTGTCGCCGAAGGGTTCCTCGGTCCGGCGCCACCGGTCGGAGGGACGGGTGTCATCCAGGGCAGCGCCGCGGGTCGCCATCTCCCGTATCTGTGCCTCAGTGAAACCTTTCACCTGCCCGCTCACCGCAGCTGCTCCTCGTCGGCTCGCAGGGCCCAACTGGCAAAGCGCTCACCCTCATGGCGGTGGTTCACAAAGTTGCGCACCACCCGGTCGACGTAGTCGCCGAGCTCATGGCTGAACACCTTGTGCTGACGCAATTTACGGCCAAAACCGCTCTCGGCGCCGAGGCTGCCGCCCAGGTGCACCTGGAAGCCCTCGACCGATCCGCCGTGACCGTCGTCGACCATCTGGCCCTTGAACCCAATGTCGGCGATCTGGATGCGGGCGCACGAGTTTGGGCAGCCGTTGATGTAGACCGTGATCGGCACATCGAGCTGGGCGTTGATGTCCTCCAGACGCTTTTCCAGTTCGGGCACCAGGGTCTGGGCGCGTACACGTGTCTCGGCGAACGACAGCTTGCAGAACTCGATGCCGCTGCAGGCCATCAGGGTCTTCCGCCAGTGCGATGGCCGTGACGGCAACCCCAGCGCGTCCAGGCCGGCCACCATCTCATCGAGGCTCTCGTCGGGCACGTCCAAAATAACCAGCTTCTGGTACGGGGTGAGCCGCACCCGGTCCGATCCGGCCCGCTCCATCAGGTCGGCTACCGCGGACAAGATGGTGCCCGACACCCGTCCGGCGATCGGGGAAACTCCAATTGCGTTGCGCCCGTTCTTCTGGCGCTGCACGCCGACGTGGTCGATCGGGTATATCACCGGCGGCGGTGGGGGGCCGTCGATCAACGGCCGCTTGAGGTACTCCTGTTCGAGAATTTCCCTGAATTTTTCAATACCCCAGTCTTTGATCAGGAATTTCAGCCGGGCCTTGGAACGCAGCCGCCGGTAGCCGTAGTCGCGGAACAGCGAGGTCACGCCCTCCCACACGTCGGGCACCTCGTCCAGCGGTATCCACGCGCCGAGCCGCTGGGCCAGCATCGGGTTGGTCGACAGCCCGCCACCGACCCACAGATCCAGGCCGGGCCCGTGCTCGGGATGGTTGACGCCGATGAACGCGACATCGTGGGTCTCGTGCGAGACGTCCTGCAGGCCCGATACCGCGGTCTTGTACTTGCGGGGCAAGTTCGCGTATTCGGGGTTGTTCATAAAGCGCCGCAGAATCTCGTCGATCGCCGGTGAGGGGTCGAGCACCTCGTCGGGCGACTCGCCGGCCAACGGCGAACCGTGGATGCTGCGTGGGCAGTCACCGCAGGACTCGGTGGTCTGCAAGCCTACGGCTTCCAGCCGCCGCCAGATCTCGGGGACGTCCTCGATTTGGATCCAATGGAATTGCACGTTTTCCCGATTGCCGATATCGGCGGTGTCGCGGGCGAACTCGGTCGAGACCTGACCCAGGGTGCGCAGCGTGGCGGCCGACATCGCCTTGCCATCGGAGCGCACCCGCATCATAAAGTAGCGGGCCTCGATGGTGTCGATGTTTTCGTCGCCGGTCCAGGTGCCGTCGTAGCCCTGCTCACGTTGGGTGTAAAGACCCATCCAGCGGAAGCGCCCCCGCAGATCCGACATGTCGATGCTGTCGAAACCCTGCTTGGCGTAAATGTTTTCGATGCGGGATCGCACATTGAGCGGTGCGTCGTCCTGCTTCATCCGCTCGGTGTCATTGAGCGGTTCACGCTCTCCCAGCGCCCACTGGCCCTCGCTGCGAGTCTTGGCGGGACGTGCTGTGGTCATTTGCGGATTCTCCTTCGTGAACGTTGCCGACTTGGACCGTGCAGATAGTCGGCGGTTCCGTTGGCTTCGATAGTTCGCCGCCCGAGGGACCTCCAGTAGAGGCTTCCATCTTGTGATCTCACAAAATTTCTTTGTGTCCGTCCGCTGTACAGCCATAGCTAAGGCGGACTCACGATGCCAGGGGCAACAGCTATCAGTAGTAGATAGCCGGCACGGATTTTGAAGCGTCCCAGCGGTTATGCCGCGTCGCTGTAGACAGCGCGGCACCCCGCAAGCTGTCAAGTCGCACCATCAAATGTCCGGGGGATACTGCCCGCACGGTCCCCAATTGCCCAAACACGCCGTGGGCGACACGAACGCGAGTGCCCGGGGTGATTGTGCATAGATCCGACATCGAGCGCACGGGCTGGTCAACCATTCGGGGAGACCCTTTTTCAGTGCTGACTGATGTCAGCAAGAATCCGCTGTGCTGGATAGGTCATCAGCCGTGCCCGATCCGCAGCAGCTCGGCCAGGCTGGTCAGCTTGACGCGGGGACGCCTCGCTGGGGTTGGCCAGCCCGGCTAGGTGACGCCAAGAGTGGATGGCGTGGCGGGTGAGCTCCACGATGCGGTTTGCCCTGGTGTCCCCGGATGCCAACATGTGGGCGCACAGGGCGTTGCCGGTAACGGCCTCTAACGCCGCTTGGTGGTGGGTATCCACGATTGCGGTCGACATGTATGCGGCCCGCACGGCATACAGTCCGGCCGGGTTTGAGGTCCGGCTGATGGCGCGGGCAGCGGCGCGTGCAGCGCGATCGGCGTCGTCCCAGGCAGCGACGGGTGGCGTGTGGCTCGAGGCGACGTTGCGGTGTAGCTGGGCGATATCGATGATCGCTTTGATCGCAGTAATTTTGGCGTAGCGGACGATACCCCAGCCGGGGTTGGTCAGCAGCTCTGCCACCCAAGCATGGATGACGCTGTGGGCAACGTCTGCGGTTCCCACAGTCTGCCAGCCGAGTTCGAGGGCGAGCACGCTGTTGTCTGGTGACAAGTAGCCGCTGGGGCCGGCCAATACGTCGTTGCACGACTGGACGAGGGCGGCCAGCGGGCGGGCCGAGCACGTGGGGAAGTCGGTTACCTGCGCGTCGCCGTTGATGTAGGAAATGGCGTTCATGGCACACCCTTTGCCCGACCCTGGCTGATTGGATCCTTTGGCTAACCTCAGCGGGTGGGTAATGCGGTCTAGGTCCATTTGGGTTACTTCCCTTCAGGTTTCGTTGTTGAGTAAACTTTTGCCGAGATGACCATGCCGTTCTGGACCGTTCATGCCTTTGATGCTTCGCCCGCCCAAGGGGTTTCACTAGAGGTCCTGATCTTGTGGGGCCACAAAATTCTGTTGTGTCCGCCGGTACATTAGAGTTTCCGCATTTTTGGCCGACAGTGCGTGGGGGCCAACAGGTATCAATAAATCCCGACTATCCTCGTTCCAGTTCCGTGCCGGCCGCGAGGCAGCATTGTCCTGACGTGGAATGCCTTAGAATGTGCAGCACATCACTTTTGGCCGCCACGGCGCCTCGGTAGCGGCCACCGCAGCGACACCGCACCGCGCCTACGGGGCCCTCAATGGGCCACAACATTGGCCAAGTCAGAAAATGTGACTAGCCAGGCGATTTGTGATTACATCAATCATGTTGCTCAGCTCGCGCATGCCCGAACTGGCCTCGTTCGAAGTCTTACTGGCGATCGCCAAGACGGGCAGCCTCGGCGCCGCCGCGCGCGAAATCGGGTTGACCCAACAGGCCGCATCGGCGCGGCTGGCATCGATGGAGTCCCAGACCGGAGTGCAGCTGGCTGTGCGGACGGCACGTGGCTCACAACTCACGCCTGCCGGCGTCGTCGTCGTCGAGTGGGCGGCCCGCCTGCTCGATGTCGCCCAGCACGTCGACGCCGGCCTGGGCTCGCTGCGAAGCGAAAGGCGCCAGCAAATCAAGGTGGTGGCCAGCCAGACGATCGGCGAACTGCTCATGCCCCGCTGGCTGGTATCCCTGCAGGCCGCTGCGGCGCGGCGCGGCGGCACCGCCCCCAACGTGATTCTGACCGCCACCAACAGCGACCACGCGATCGCTGCGGTTCGTGACGGCACCGCCGATCTGGGATTCATCGAAAGCCCGGGTACACCTCGGGGATTACGCAGTCGTGTCGTGGCTCACGATGAACTGGTGGTCATCGTGCCGCCTGATCATAAGTGGGCTCGACGGTCACGCGTCCTGAGTGCCTCAGAACTCGCGCAAACACCCCTGGTCACACGCGAACTCGGCTCGGGAACACGCGATTCGCTCACCATGGCACTGCATCAGGCGCTGGGCGACGCAATGCAACAACCACCCCCCGTGCTCGAACTGTCATCGGCTGCGGCCGTGCGTGCCGCAGTCCTCGCCGGCGCCGGACCAGCGGTGCTGAGCCGGCTAGCAGTGGCCGACGACCTGGCCGTCGGTCGGCTCCGCGACATCGCTGTCCCCGAATTGAACCTGCGCCGCCAACTACAAGCCATCTGGGTCGGCGGGCGCACGCCGCCCGCAGGTGCAATACGGGACCTGCTCAGCCACATCATCAGCGCCCCCACACCAACCAGCAGTCAATAGACAGGCCGTATCTGGCGCGGCTTGGCAACCTCGGCTGTACCCGGGTGCTGATCTTGACGAGGGTGTGGGCGGAGACGCCGTCAGTGCTCGTCGTAGTGCTCGCCGTGCGAAGCGTGCCGGCACCCATCGTGCACGTAGTCGACATGGTCCCCGTGCGGCACGGCCACATGACCACAGCCGTCACCGTGGACGTGGTCGTGATCCTCATGCACGGCGTGGCCGGACGGTTCGCATTCGTCGTAGTGATCGTCGTGCCATCGATGAAGGTGACCCTCGTGCACGTAGTCGACATGGTCCCCATGCGGGATCGCGACATGACCGCATCCTTCGCCGTGGACGTGGTCATGATCAACGTGTTCGCTGTGAGTTGTGCTGGTCATCGATTCTCGCCGCCGTTCCGACCGAATTTCGACTCGTAAGTCGCTGGCACGTCGAAATTTTAGTCCAGCTGGTCAAGCATGCGCCATCGCTGTTCGAGCGACTCGCGACCCTCTCGCGAGCGCGCGCAGGTTTACGGCTTGTCGGCTCACGAGCTGAGGCAAACCGACGCCTCGGCGGTGTAGCACAGGAACGTCAGCGTCTCCTGCAGGTACAACTGCACAGTGTCGGCGTCATGGCCGAGGTATCCGATCGACACGTCGGTGCCCAGCTGCAAGTCGAAGTCACCGCCGCGGGTTGTGAGCACGAATGCACCGTCGATGGCGGGTGCCCAGATGATGTCGCCGTCGATCAGTCGGCGAATGTGTTCGCGGATCGGATAGCCGTGTTCGGTGGTCTCGCTGACCTTGGTGTAGGCGTCGGCGGACAGCAGCACTGAGTACGGGCCGTCGACACCGGCCAGTCGCAGCTCGGACAACGCCTGCGAGATGACGTCGGGAAAGCCACGTACTTCCTTGGGCAGTTTCAGCGGCGGGTTTGAGCTAGAGCTCCGGATACCGTCGATCGACGCGGCTTTATAGCCTTCGAAGATGGCCCGGTCTTCGACGAACGCCAGCTTCTTGGCGGCGGCCTTGACCGGGTCCCAGTCGGAATCCTGCGACCCGCGCTCCACGTCGTCGATCTCCCCGCGGGACAGTGTGAATGGAACCCGAAGCCGCACAAGCGGTTTGCTGGCACGCAGTTGCGCAACGACGCCGTCGGTGGGCGCCTTCACGTCGAGCAGCCGCCCGGTGCTGATAGCCGCTGTGGTCGGGCCGCCCGGCTCGCTGACGTCGACGACTCGGCGTCCGGCGATGTGGCGCTTGAACGTCCGTGTTGCTTCCAATTCGATTTCGGTCCAGGCCTCTTCGGTGATCGGCGCAAGATCGCGGTAAAGGTTGTTCATTGCCGGGTTCCTTTCAAACTGCCGATCGCTAACGAACCATTCGCGGGCACGGTGACCACCACCGGAGCTGCCACCGATGAACTCGGCAGCGGCGGTGGATCGTCGAGGAAGTCGACGGTGGGGGAGAAGAACAGTCCACCCGTGATAGCAGTGGAGAAGTCCAGGATGCGGTCGGTGTTGCCGGGGGGATCGCCGAGGAACATGTTGCGCAGCATCAGTTCGGTGACCTCAGGCGTACGCGAATACCCGATGAAGTAGGTGCCGAACTCACCCTTGCCGAGCTCACCGAACGGCATGTTGTGGCGCACGATCTTCAGCTCGGTGCCGTCGTCATCGGTAACGACGTTGAGCGCGATGTGCGCGTTGACCGGCTTCTCGTCGTCGTCGAGCTCGATGTCGTCCAGCTTGGTCCGGCCGATCACGCGTTCCTGCTCGGTGACCGACAGCGACTCCCACGCCGCCATATCGTGCAGGTACTTCTGCACGTGCACATAGCAGGAGCCGGCGAAATCCGGATCCTCGTCCCCAACGGCGGAAGCGGAGACCGCCAGCGCACCATCCGGGTTCTCGGTCCCGTCGACGAAACCCAGCAGATCGCGGTTGTCGAAGAACCGGAAGCCGTGCACTTCGTCGACAACGGTCACCGCGCCGGCCAGCGACTTGAGAATGCGGTTGGCCAGTTCGAAACAGACGTCTTTTGCCTCGGCCCGAATGTGGAACAACAGGTCACCCGGTGTGGCCGGGGCGGCATGCCCGGGACCGTCCAGCTCGACAAACGGGTGCAGCTCGGCAGGACGCGGGCCGGTGAACAGCCGGTCCCAGGCCTCGGAGCCGATCGAGGCGATCACCGACAGGTGTTTGGTGGGATCGCGGAACCCGATTGCCCGCACTAGCCCGGGGAGCTCCGGCAGCGCATCATGCACCGTCGCTTCGCCGCCGTCGTCGATGGTGACCACCAGGAAGATCGCGGCCGGGGTCAGGGGTGCCAGAACCGGCTGCGGCTGCACCGAGGGCTCTGAGGGCACGGATCCGACCCTAACGTGCCCGCGGGTTGCAGATAATCCCGTGATGAAAAGATGAGGCACATGGCGGCTACGGCGCGCGGCTTGTGCGAATTCATCGACGAGTCCCCGTCGCCGTTCCACGTCTGTGCCACCCTGGCATCCAGGCTGCGCGCCGCCGGCTACACCGAGCTGGCCGAAGCGGACGAGTGGCCCGCGGCGGGCAAGTTCTTCACCATACGAGCCGGGTCACTGGTGGCGTGGAACAGCGCGATCGCCGCTCGGCCGTTTCGGGTCATCGGCGGGCATACCGACAGCCCGAATCTGCGGGTCAAGCAACACCCCGACCGTGAGGTCGCAGGCTGGCAGGTAGTGGCGCTGGAGCCGTATGGGGGCGTCTGGCTGAATTCCTGGCTAGACCGCGACCTGGGCATCAGCGGGCGACTCTCGATCCGTGACGGCGGCGGTATCGCTCACCGGCTGGTGCGCATCGATGCCCCGATCCTGCGCGTGCCGCAGTTGGCGATCCACCTCGCGGAGGACCGCAAGTCGCTCACGCTGGATCCGCAGCGCCACGTCAACGCCGTATGGGGAGCCGTCGGGCGACCCCGGTTGTTTATCTCCTACGTCGCCGCGCAGGCCGGCATCGATCCCGATGACGTGCTCGGCGCCGATCTGATGACCCACGACCTGACCCCGTCGACGCTGTCCGGCCTGGACGACCAGTTCGTCAGCGCGCCGCGGCTGGACAACCAGGCGTCCTGCTATGCGGGGCTGGAGGCGTTCCTGGACGCCGCGCCCGGCGAATACCTCCCGGTGCTGGCGCTGTTCGACCACGAGGAGGTGGGCTCCACGTCCGATCACGGCGCTGATTCCGAGCTGCTGCTGACCACGCTGGAACGCATCGTGCTGGCTGGCGGCGGCGGGCGGGAAGACTTTCTGCGGCGGCTTTCCGGATCGATGGTGGCCTCGGCGGACATGGCGCACGCCACCCATCCCAACTACCCGGAGCGGCACGAGCCCGGGCACCTGATCGCGATCAACGGCGGTCCGGTGCTCAAAGTGCACCCCAATCTGCGGTACGCCACCGACGGCCGCACCGCCGCCGCGTTCGCGTTGGCCTGCCAGCAGGCCGGGGTGCCGCTGCAACGCTACGAGCACCGCGCCGATCTGCCCTGCGGCTCAACGATCGGTCCGATCACGTCGGCGCGGACCGGTATCCCGACGGTCGACGTCGGCGCCCCGCAGCTGGCCATGCACTCAGCACGGGAATTCATGGGCGCGGGCGACGTCGTCGACTACGCGGCGGCGCTGCGGACCTTCTTGTCGCCGGGCTAACCCCTTGGTCAGCGCGGCGTGACGAAGACCGGCTCGTAGCGGATCACATTCTCCACCACCATGCCGTTGCGGGTGCGGACCCGATCGAGCCCACGGATCTCGAATGGCCCGTCCGAGCCGGTTCCGCGGCCGATGTAGTGCAAGAAGACCAATTGCTCGCCCTCGACGGCACTCGGAACTGTCGCGCTGTCGACGAGTTCAAGCCGCAGGTCCGGGGCAGCGGTCAGCAGCTCGGCGATCTTGCCGGTGTACGCCTCGACTCCCCGCACCGGCTCGGGATCGCCGGGCCAGTAGCCGACGATGTCGTCGGCCAGGATGTTCATCCCGCGGGACAGATCGGGGGCCGCCCAAAACGCCGCAAACAACTCCGCGCTGAACATCGGGGTCGAGTCGAGAGTCGTTGCGGTAGAAGTGGATTGGGTGTCAGCCATGATTCCTCCCAGGGTTGCGACGCTCTGGACGAGCGCGTTAGGAGCAAGAGTGTCTTGACCGCGTGCTGGTCCGCAATTACCTCGGAGGTCATCGCCACGGGTAATAAGGTCGGCGGTATGGCGCTCAAAGTAGAGATGGTCACATTCGACAGCAGCGACCCCGCGAAGCTGGCCGACTGGTGGGCCGAGCAGTTCGACGGCCAGGTCCAGGAACTGCTTCCCGGCGAATTCTTCGCAGTCATCCGGCCCGAAGGACCACGGCTCGGGTTTCAGAAGGTCGCCGATCCAACGCCGGGGAAAAACCGGGTGCACCTGGATTTCGGCGCGGCTGATGTCGACGCTGAAGTGTCGCGGCTTACCGCCGCCGGCGCCACCGAGGTCGACCGGCACAGCATCGGCGATAGCTTTCGCTGGGTGGTGCTGACCGACCCCAACGGCAATGCGTTCTGCATAGCCGGCAGCCAGTAAACCGGCCCGACCCGCCCGCTCGTGCGGTCGGTGGCCGCAGGGTGGTCAATCTAGACTGTTGCCGTGACGTCCGGGCTCACTCAATCGGTAGATACCGTCGAGCAGGCCGCCGCCACCCCTGATCAGCCGCAACCGTTCCGCGAACTGGGCCTCAAAGACGACGAATATCAGCGGATCCGCGACATCCTGGGCCGCCGGCCGACCGACGCCGAGCTGGCCATGTACTCGGTGATGTGGAGCGAGCACTGCTCCTACAAGTCGTCCAAGGTCCACCTGCGGTACTTCGGCGAGACCACCACCGATGAGATGCGGGCCGGGATGCTGGCCGGTATCGGGGAAAACGCCGGCGTGGTCGACATCGGCGACGGCTGGGCGGTCACCTTCAAGGTGGAATCGCACAACCACCCGTCCTACGTCGAGCCCTACCAGGGCGCGGCCACCGGGGTCGGCGGCATCGTCCGCGACATCATGGCGATGGGCGCGCGACCAGTGGCCGTGATGGACCAGCTGCGTTTCGGCGCCGCGGACGCCCCCGATACCCGCCGCGTGCTCGACGGCGTGGTGCGCGGCATCGGCGGCTACGGCAACTCACTGGGCTTACCCAACATCGGCGGCGAAACTGTGTTCGACGCCTGCTACGCCGGCAACCCCTTGGTCAACGCGCTGTGTGTGGGCGTGCTCCGGCAGGAGGACCTGCATCTGGCGTTCGCGTCCGGCGCGGGCAACAAGATCATCCTGTTCGGTGCGCGGACCGGGCTTGACGGTATCGGCGGGGTGTCGGTGCTGGCATCGGAGACCTTCGGCGGCGACGAGGGCGGGTCGGGTCGCAAAAAGCTACCGTCGGTTCAGGTCGGCGACCCGTTCATGGAAAAGGTGCTCATCGAGTGCTGCCTGGAGTTGTATGCGGCCGGTCTGGTGATCGGCATTCAGGACCTCGGTGGAGCTGGAATAGCTTGTGCGACTTCGGAATTAGCCTCTGCCGGCGATGGTGGCATGATGATCGAACTCGATACCGTTCCGCTGCGCACCAAGAACATGATCCCGGCCGAAGTGCTCTGCAGTGAGTCGCAGGAACGGATGTGCGCGGTTGTCGCTCCGGAGAACGTGGACGCGTTCATGGCCGTGTGCCGCAAGTGGGAAGTGTTGGCCACCACCATCGGCGAGGTCACCGAGGGCGACCGGTTGCGCATCACCTGGCGCGGCGAGACGGTCGTCGATGTGCCGCCACGGACCGTGGCCCACGAGGGACCGGTGTATCAGCGTCCGGTCGCTCGGCCTGACTCGCAGGACGCGTTGAACGCCGACCGGGCAAGCAGCCTGCCCCGACCGGCCACCGGCGATGAGCTGCGCGCGACTTTACTTGCGCTGCTTGGTAGTCCACATCTGTGCAGTCGTGCCTTCATCACCGAGCAGTACGACCGCTATGTGCGCGGGAACACCGTGCTGGCCGAGCACGCCGACGGTGGGGTGCTACGCGTCGACGAGTCCACCGGCCGCGGCATCGCGCTGTCGACCGACGCGTCGGGGCGCTACACGCTGCTGGATCCATACACCGGCGCCCAACTCGCGCTGGCCGAGGCTTATCGCAACGTCGCCGTCACCGGCGCTACCCCGGTCGCGGTGACCAACTGCCTCAACTTCGGCTCGCCGGAAGACCCCGGGGTGATGTGGCAGTTCGCCGAGGCGGTCCGCGGTTTGGCCGACGGCTGTGCGGCCCTGGGCATTCCGGTGACCGGCGGCAACGTCAGCTTCTACAACCAAACCGGGTCGACGGCGATCCTGCCCACCCCGGTGGTGGGCGTCTTAGGCGTGATCGATGATGTCGCCCGGCGCATTCCAACGGCGATGGGTACCGAGCCGGGCGAGACGCTGATGCTGCTCGGCGACACCCGGGACGAATTCGACGGATCAGTCTGGGCGCAGGTCACCGCCGACCATCTGGGCGGACTGCCGCCCGCGGTTGACCTGGCCCGCGAGCGACTACTTGCCGATGCACTCAGTGCGGCGTCCCGCGATGGGTTGGTGTCTGCGGCCCACGACCTGTCCGAAGGCGGTTTGGCACAGGCCGTGGTGGAATCAGCGCTTGCAGGTGAAACAGGTTGTCGCATTGTGCTTCCCGAGGACGCCGATCCGTTTGTCATGTTGTTCTCCGAGTCGGCGGGCCGAGTGCTGGTAGCCGTGCCGCGCACCGAGGAGAGTCGCTTCCGCGCGATGTGCGAGGCGCGGGGTCTGCCGGCGACCCGAATCGGTGTCGTCGACCAAGGTTCGGACGCGGTAGAGGTTCAGGGTCTGTTCACCGTGTCGCTGGCGGAGCTGCGCAGCACATCCGAGGGAGTGCTGGCCGCATTGCTTCGATGAACATCGACCGTCGCCAACGGCATCCGTTGGTGGTGTGGGCGTGGAGCCTGCTGCGGCTGAAATTCGTCGGGGTCGCGTTCGGTGCGTTGTTCTTCTGTCTGTCTCTGACGCCGTCGCTGTTGCCGCGGGACTGGATATTCCAGGGGCTGATCGGCGGTATCAACGCCGCATTTGGCTACGGCCTGGGCGTGGTGATCGGCAAGGCCACCTACCGCGTGGTGCTCCGGGGAGCCCGCTGGTGGCCGCCCCCGGCGCGGGTGCTGTTCTGGATGAAGGCCGCGGTCGTCGCGATCGCGCCGACGGCTTGTGTGCTGATGCTCATCCCGGCCGCGTCCTGGCAGCGGCAGGTATCCGCGCTGATGGGCATCGACGGACCGACGACCCGGGGTTACTTGCGCACGCTGATCGTCGCTGTCGTTGTAGGCGCGCTGCTGGTGTCGACGCTTCGGGTACTCATCGACGCGGTCAAGCTGCTGGCGCGGATGCTGATCAGGCGATGGCACTTGCACGACGAGGTGGCACTGTTCATCGGCACGACTATTGTTGTGGCGCTGCTGATCATGCTGTTTAACGGTGTCTTGGTCCGCGGATTCTTCGCGGGGGCCAATGCGGTCTTCCAGCCGCGGGATACCGCCACCCCCGCTGGTCTGTCGCAACCGCTCCTTCCTGAAAAGTCCGGCAGCCCAGCGTCGTTGGCGCCGTGGGACTCACTGGGCTACCAAGGCCGCAACTTCGTCGCATCCGGTCCGCATGCAGCCGAACTGGCCCGGCTCAACGGCCGGCCCGCCAAGGAGCCCATCCGAGTGTATGCCGGGCTGCACACCGCGCCCGATGACCAGGGCCGATTGGCCGCGGTCATCGGGGAACTCGAACGCACGGGCGCGTTCACCCGCAAATTACTCGTCATCGCGCCGACAACCGGCACCGGCTGGATCGACCCGGTGGCGGCGAGCTCGCTGGAGATGATGTACAACGGCGACACCGCGATCGTCGGTCTGCAGTACTCCTACCTGCCCAGCTGGATCTCGTTCCTCGCCGACCGGCAGAAGTCCATGGATTCCGGCCGAATGCTGATCGACACGGTTCACGAACGCTGGCAACAACTTCCGCCTGACCACCGGCCGAAATTGGTGCTCTACGGCGAGAGCCTGGGCTCGATGGCCGGCCAGGCGGCTTTCGGGTGGCTGCCTGACATCCGCGCGATGGGTTTCGACGCGGTGCTGTGGGTGGGGCCACCGCAGGCCAGTCCGTTGTGGCATGCGCTGATCGTGCGGCGCGATCCTCACACGATGGAGGTGCAGCCGCGCTACGACAACGGGCGAACCGTGCGGTTCTCCGAAGCCAACGCTCCCGCAGACATCAGCGTGGTGGCGGGGCCGCCATGGGTGGGGACTCGGGTGCTGTTTCTGCAGCACCCGTCGGACCCGGTCGTGTGGTGGTCACCCGATCTAATTTTCAGCCGGCCCGACTGGCTCATCGAGCCGCGCGGCCAGGACCGCACCGCGTTGATGCACTGGTATCCGGTGGTCACCTTTTGGCAAGTCAGCGCCGACCTGACGAACGCCGAGGGGGTGCCCGGCGGACATGGTCACAACTACAGCAATGACATCCTGGACGGTTGGGTTGCAGTGGCTCCACCGGACGGCTGGACAGCAGCCGACACCGAGCGTGTGCGTGCCGCACTGCTGTCCGGACCAAAAACATAATGCAGCACAGTGCTTTTCGGCGCATGCAGGCGCTTTTGCTGGCCGCCGCGCTGGTCGGCTGGAGCTTTGTCGGGCCTCGGGTACCCACCCGTGGCCGGTTGCCGCTGCAGGCCGGTCTTGCCGGACTGCTGGTCGTGCTGACCAGGCCGCCGCTGGGTCTGCGCCCGCCCGGGCTCTGGGCCGGTTTGCGGCTGGGGCTGGCCGCCGGAGCAGCGGCGGCGACGGGGGTCGTTGCAGCGACATCCGTTCCAGCCGTTCGGCTTTCGATGGCCAAACGGGAAATGCCAGCCTCGGCGTCGAGTTGGCTGGCGGTGCAGATACCGCTGGGTACGGTATGGGCCGAGGAGGCAGCATTCCGTGCGGCGCTGGCCGCGCTCGCCGGCCGTGCATACGGTGCTTCTGGTGGTCAGCTGCTGCAGGCGGTTGCCTTCGGCCTTTCCCATATCGCCGATGCGCGCGCGACCGGTGAGCCCGTGATACCCACGGTGTTGGTTACCGGCGGCGCGGGCTGGATATTCGGTTGGCTGGCCGAACGGTCCGGCAGCTTGAGTGCGCCGATGGTGGCGCACTTGGCGATCAACGAGTCCGCCGCGGCGGCGGCTCTGACCATCCAATCTCGAGCTAGTGGCTCGTAGTCGACACCTTGCGGCTGCTGCTGACGGCCGGACTTCTCCTCAGGCCGTTCCGGCCCGCATCGTCGTCCGGCTGTCTGGCACGAGTTTGTGCGGCTCGGTTTGGGTGTCGTCGATGCCGAAGCTGATGATGCGCCGCGGAGTGATCCGGATGATCGCGGTGTCGATTCCGTCGCCATTGGGCTCCGTGCGGGTCTCTCCGGACTTGGCCTGTTCGGCGGTCCCCCTGATCTCCAGGCACCGCACCCGCCACGGGTCGCGGGACACAATGTCGTCGATCACCAGCGCGACGGTGTTGTTGGAAGCCAGGTTGCGGAATTTGCGGCTTTTCGACATCCGGTAGCCATGAATGTCCAAGGTGCCCAGATCTTCGTTGTAGGTGAAGCCGACCGGACTATTCTGCAGGGTGCCGTCGGGTTGGACAGTGGCCAAGCGGGCGAGGTCGGCAGCCTTCATGAACTCAATTTCGTGCGGTTTGAACGACATAGACCCCACGCTAGAGTCTCAACTTCGGTTGAGGTCAAGGGTGAGACCCTATAGAGATGGCCCGTCATCGAGCCGATCCGCTAAAGACCCGGGACGCGGTCCGGGCAGTAGAAGCGTGGATACGCGACAACACGAGTCCGGCACCGAGTCGAGCGGATCTGGCGGCAGCGGTTCGGCTCACCGCGCGCACCTTGGCCGAACAGGCGCCCGGCGCCAGCGTCGAGGTCCGAATTCCGCCTTTTGTTGCCGTGCAATGTATTTCCGGGCCGAGGCATACCCGAGGCACACCACCCAATGTGGTCGAGACCGATCCGCGAACATGGCTGCTGCTGGCCACCGGACTGCTGGGGGTCACCGACGCCGCCGCCGCCGGGACGCTGCGTCTGTCAGGCTCGCGGGCCGGTGAGATCCAGACCTGGCTACCGCTGGTGCACTTAGCCGGTTAGGCCAGCGGCGCAAGCCCGGAACGCACCAGATCAACACTGGCAGCCACGATTTCACCCAGGTCGCCGGTGCAGCCGTCGTCACCCCACTTCTGCACCGCCACCACAAGAGCTGCCGCCAACGTGGCGCCCGCGACCTCGGCGACGAGGTCAAGGTTGGCGACTCCGGCATAGCGGCTCTTGATGAATTCGGTGAGCCCCTCGGCGAACGAGGACTGCACCACCCGCAAGTGCGCGGCGATGCGCTCAGCGGATATCAATGTCGAACGGGCGATCGCGGCCTGGCGAACCACTTCCACGTCGTGCGGGAAGCTCTCGACGCTGGCCAACACCGCATCGAACAGCGTCTCCGAGGCAGGACGCTGCGCCAACGCCTCGGCCAGCCATTCCAGGTGGGTGTCGTAGTCCTGAAACAGCACCGCTTCCTTGCTGGGGAAGTGCCGGAAGAAAGTGCGTTCGGTGACGCCGGCCTCGGCGGCCAGTTGTGTCACCGTCACACTGGCAAAACCCTTGCTGGCGAACTGCGCCAGCGCTACCCGACGCAACGCCTCGTGCGTCGACCGCCGGCGCAGCTCATGGAGGTTGGTCGGCTGCGCCATCGCGCCAGATGCTATCTCGAATTGCGAAACATGTCAGTACTGACGTCTTCCGAATATGTCAGTACTGACATATTCTGCTGTGTGCGCGGCCTGGCGGTGGCCTTAGGGAAGGGAATCGAACTATGACTGACTACGACGCAATTGTTGTCGGCGCCGGGCACAACGGCCTGACGGCGGCGGCGATCCTGCAGGGCGCGGGCCTGCGCACGGTATGTCTGGAGGCCAACACCTACAGCGGTGGGATGGCCGCGACGGTCGAGCTCATTGACGGATTCCGCTACGAGATCGCGGGATCGGTGCAGTTTCCCACCGCCAGCCAGATCACCAAAGAGCTTGGCCTGGACACTCTTCCGACCGTCGACGCCGAGGTGATGTCGGTCAATATCGGCGATTCCGGCGAAGAGCCGATGATCTTCTACCGCGATCCGATGCAGCTGATGATGCATCTCGGCGA